>NZ_JASNGE010000047.1:0-29283 GCF_030164735.1 Bacillus sp. RB3 | reverse complement strand
GGTTGATTGTTATCCATAATTGGCATTATATTCGGTGGTTGATTGTTATCCATAATTGGCATTATATTCGGTGGTTGATTGTTATCCATAATTGGCATTATATTCGGCATTTGAATATTTGGCGGTATGACTTGTGGAATAACTACATTTTCTTTCGATACATTTGGCGATACTATATTCCCTACGTTTTCTTTCTTCACTTGTGGTGACACTATATTTCCTACATTTTCTTTTTTCACTTGTGGTGACACTATATTCCCTACATTTTCTTTTTTCACTTGCGGTGACACTATATTTCCTACATTTTCTTTTTTCACTTGCGGCGACACTATATTTCCTACATTTTCTTTTTTCACTTGTGGTGACACTATATTCCCTACATTCTCTTTTTTCACTTGTGGTGACACTATATTCCCTACATTCTCTTTTTTCACTTGTGGTGACACTATATTCCCTACATTCTCTTTCTTCACTTGTGGTGACACTATATTCCCTACATTCTCTTTCTTCACTTGCGGCGATATTATATTATTTTTTTTCGTTTGCGGAGAAATGATATTGTTAGGTTTCATTTTACTAATTTGAGGAGCAATTAACTCGCTTCCTTTTTTTATTACATCTGAAATTTTATATTCTTTTTTCGGTTTTATTGGTGGTTGTGGCGGCTGCGGTAATACATTTACCGAAAACTTCGTGTTTTCTTTTTCCGCCGGTTTTTGTTTTTCTATCACAGGTGGTTTTTGAATAACAGACGGTTTTTCTTTTTGAATTGGCTGTTCTTTTTGCACCTCTTTTTGCGGTTTCACCTGTACTTCTTTTTGCGGCTTTACCTGCATCTCCTTCTGTGGTTTCACCTGTACTTCTTTTTGTGGCTTTACCTGCATCTCCTTCTGCGGTTTTACTTGCACCTCTTTTTGTGTTTGTTGCATAGCTGGCTGCTGTGTAATTGGTGCTGATTGATACGTAACTTCTTCTTCATCTTCTATTCCAAGCGGAGTTGGTGTTGCTGCAAATTCTTTTTGCTGCACTTCTTTTACGTATTGCTTCGGAGGTGCTGAACCTGCTCCAGCCTGTTGTTTCATATGAACACTCTTTGATGGCACTTTAATTTTCATACCTGGCATAATTAAATCTGGATTACTAAGTTGTGTATTTGTTTTTTTCAACGTATCAAAATCCACTCCGTACTTTTTCGCAATTTTCCAAAGGGTATCCCCTTTTTGCACGATATGAATTTTCAAATTTTCCCCCTCCTGTATAACTTATCTATAAGTAACAAATCTCATGAAGTAACTCTTTCTAAATAACATTAACTTCTTTTCACTTTTATCACTTCTTCGATTTTCAATATCATTCGAAGTGGAATAAGCATAAAGAACCACAATGATTTCTTCAAAACAATGTATGCCCATTTCGTTCTCGTTATGATTATATGTATGAAAAAAAGCAACGGGAATACCGTTGCTTTACACACGCTCTAACATACGATTTAATGCAAGAACTGCTTCTGCCGTTACTTGTTTGTCTACGCTAATAACGTTAATTTCTTCTCCTCTTTCTATCGTTTCAAGTGTCCATAATAAGTGAGGCAGATCAATTCGATTCATCGTTAAGCACGGACACATAAATGGATTAAGCGAAACAATTTCTTTATCTGGATGTTGCTGAATAATTCGATTCACTAAATTCATTTCTGTACCAATCGCCCATTGGCTACCAGATGGCGCTGATTCAATCATATCAATAATATATTTTGTTGAGCCTGCATAATCTGAAGCAGCTACAACTTCATAGCAACATTCTGGATGTACAATAATATTCATATCCGGATGATTTTTTCGTACACTCTCAATATTCTTCATTGTAAAATTTTGATGAACAGAACAATGTCCTTTCCATAAAATCACTTGAATTTCTTCTATATCCCCATCGTACTCTAATGAATCTGTGTGTGGGTCCCATACTGCCATTTTATCTAACGGGATACCTAAATCGTACGCTGTATTTCTCCCTAAATGTTGGTCTGGTAAAAAGACGAGACGTTCTTTTTGAGTAAACGCCCAAGATACCATTTGCTTTGCATTAGAAGAAGTTACTGTTGCTCCTCCGTTACGACCACAAAACGCTTTAATTGCAGCTGTAGAGTTCACATATGTTAACGGAATCATCGTATCTCCAAATAATTTCGTGAGCTCTTTCCATGCTCTTTCTGTTTGTTCAATATCTGCCATATCCGCCATCGAACAACCTGCACGCATATCTGGTAAGATGACAACTTGATCATCTGTAGTTAACATATCTGCTGTTTCCGCCATAAAGTGCACCCCGCAAAACACAATATATTTTGCATCTTTATTGCTCGCTGCAACTTGCGCAAGCTGAAGTGAATCCCCTGCTGCATCTGAAAATTGTACCACTTCATCTTTTTGATAATGATGCCCTGGAATGAATAACATTTTCCCCATTTTCTCTTTAATTTCACGAACACGCTTTTCCATATCTTCCGTTGACATTGTGTAATAACGCTCTGGTAACATCGTTTCAATTGGCTGTACTTTTTCTAAAATACTCATATACGTTTCTCCCCCTCTAAGCCACTTTCCTTACTCTTCAATATTGAAACTAATATCAAGTGCTTTCACTGAATGTGTTAACGCTCCAAGTGAAATATAATCTACCCCTGTTTTTCCGTATTTCGATAAATCTTCAATTGTGATGCCTCCTGAAGCTTCCGTAACGATGGCACTTGGTACAATCTTTGAAAACTCCCGGATTTCATCTGGCGTACGATTATCGAACATAATAATATCCGCACCAGCAGCGACAGCCTCTCTCACCTGTTCCTCAGTTTCTGTTTCCACTTCTACTTTCACCATATGTCCTAACTTTTCTTTCACTGATGTAATAGCTTTTGTAATAGAACCAGCAAAAGCAATATGATTGTCTTTAATCATGACACCATCATATAAACCAAAGCGATGATTAAATCCACCGCCGCACACGACTCCATACTTATCAAACATACGTAGTCCTGGCATCGTTTTTCGTGTATCACAAATACGAGTATAGCTACTATCTAAAGCAAGAACCGCTTTACGCGTCATCGTCGCTATTCCACTCATACGCTGAATAACGTTTAATATAACGCGCTCTGCTGTTAATAACGATGCGATTGGACCTTGCACTGTTGCAATAATTTCTCCTTTTTCTACAAGATCCCCATCTTTTTGATGAAGCTCTATTTCAATTCTCTCATCAATTAATTTAAATCCTGATTCAATTACTAAACATCCTGCAAAGACCCCTGTATCCTTCGCAAGAAACGTTCCTTTCGAAAGCAAGTTATCTGGAAAAATAAGCTGAGATGTTACATCTCTTTCTCCTATATCTTCTAAAAAAAATCGGTTTAATGCTTCTTTAACTTTTATCGTGTTCATAAAGCCCCTCTTCCCCTCATCACACAATTTGTAGTTTTCTCTTTACTCGAACAATCTCTTTCTTTCCTATATTTCTATCTGGATAATCACTCCGGTAATGCCCGCCAATACTTTCTTCTCTTTGCAAGGCTGACACAACTATAAGCTCACAAACAGTTAACATATTAATAAGCGTTATCTCTTCATTCGTAAGAACATCATGTTGTAATATCATATTTCGAACACCATACTTACTAAACCATCTCTTCGCATAAGATAAACTTTGCTCTGTTCGCACAATCCCAACATATTTCATCATGCATTTTTGTATTTCTTCTTTCGTCGGTAAATGATTCAGAACGATAAACTTTGCTTCCTTTTCGGCTAGCATGTTCACCTTTTCTTTTGTCTCTCTAGATAAAATGTGTCGTCCGATTCTTTTTCCAAACACAAGACCTTCTAATAATGAATTACTCGCTAATCTATTTGCACCATGAACCCCGTTACAAGCTACTTCACCGACTGCGTATAAGTTCGGAATAGACGTCTCTCCATCACAGTTCGTTTTCACGCCGCCCATGTGAAAATGAGTACCAGGCACGACTGGAATAAGTTTTTTATTTATATCGACTCCATTTGTTTTACATATCGATGACACGGTCGGAAAGCGTTGTTCAAAGTTTTGAATCATTTCGATGTTTAAGTACACTTTTTCACCCGCAAGTAGCTGTTCATGAATAGCCCGTGCGACTACATCACGAGGTGCTAGATCCTGTTCGGAATGTATATCCATCATAAAATGCTGCCCTTTTCCATTTATAAGGACAGCTCCTTCTCCGCGAACAGCTTCGGACACGAGGCCGGAACAACGCCCACCCGCGTATAACATCGTCGGATGAAATTGTATAAACTCTAAATCTACAAGCTCTCCGCCTACACGGTATACCATTGCAAGTCCATCGCCTGTAATCGTCTCATCATTAGAAGTAAAGGCGTATAAACCGCCAATACCGCCTGAAGCTAACACCGTACAATCTGCATTGTAACGTTTCAATTCTCCTTTATTGTTGCGAGTTAAAGCCCCAACACATTTATCTTTTTCTATAATAAAATCGAGCACCATTTCCTGTTCCACTACCGTAACGTATGGAGCTACTTCTTGAATAAGATGCTCTAATAAATTCTTTCCTGTTGCATCGCCACCTGCATGTAAAATACGACGTTTTCGATGCGCTCCTTCTTTTCCAAGATGAGGACCTGTTTCATCTCCATCAAATTTCATTCCTCTTTCAATAAGGTTATTAATTTCTTTCGGTCCCTCCTCGACTAAATAACGGACCACTTCTTCATTGTTATAATGACACCCTGCTACTAATGTATCTTCAAAATGATCATTAGGATTGTCATATGTAGCTACCGCTGCGGCAATTCCACCTTGAGCTAAATGTGTATTATTATTACGTTTCGTCTCCTTTGTGATAATAATCACATTCTTTTCGTGACAAATCTCTTTTGCAACACGAAGTGCCGCAACACCACTTCCAATAATTAAGACATCTGCACTTGGCATAATTGTTGCCTCCTACTTTACACTTTTCAACTGTCTTGACACCTATATTTACATAGTTTTAAAATAATGACAAGAGTTTTTTTATAATTCTTATTTTCACTACCATTTAAAAAGTAAAAGAACTGTAACTCTTACTAGAGAGAGGAACTTACATGATGATATATCTTGACTATGCAGCTACTACACCTATGAGCGAGGAGGCGTTACAAACATATATGAAAGCAGCGTCGCAATACTTCGGAAATGAACAAAGTTTACATGATATTGGAGGAACAGCTGCTTCTTTATTACAAGTTTGCCGAAAAACATTTGCGGAAATGATTGGAGGAAAAGAACAAGGAGTATTTTTCACAAGTGGCGGATCGGAATCAAACTATCTTGCGATCCAATCACTTCTAAATCCCCGAACTAAGAAGCATATTATTACGACACCTATGGAACATGCATCCATTCGAAGTTATTTTCAATCTCTAAAATCAAAAGGCTATACGATCACTGAAATTCCTGTTGATAAAAATGGACTCATTTGTTTAGTAGATTTAGAGGCAGCTATTACAGAAGATACTGTGCTAGCAAGTATACAGCATGGAAACTCTGAAATCGGAACCGTTCAAAACATTACAGAAATCGGGGCACTTTTAAAAAAATATAATGTTTTATTTCATACGGATTGTGTGCAAACGTTTGGTAAACTGCCTATCCATGTTTTTGAGATGGGGATTGATAGTCTTTCTGTTTCAGCACATAAAATATACGGACCAAAAGGTGTCGGCGCTTGCTACATAAATCCGCAATCTCGCTGGGAACAAGTATTTCCAGGAACTTCTCACGAAAAAGGATTTCGCCCAGGCACAGTAAATGTTCCCGGCATCGCATCTTTTTTAACAGCTGCTGAAAATATATTAAAAACTCAATGGGAAGAAAGTTTACGTTTTAAAGAGTTACGATCCTACTTTTTAGGGCAAATACAAACACTTCCGCTAGAAATTGAAGTAGAAGGTCATTCTACTTCTTGTTTACCACATATTGTTGGGGTTACAATAAAAGGAATAGAAGGTCAATATACTATGCTAGAATGTAATCGCCATGGTATCGCCATTTCCACCGGAAGTGCTTGCCAAGTCGGTAAACAAGAACCTTCGAAAACTATGCTTGCAATTGGAAAAACGTATGAAGAGGCAAAACAATATGTCCGCTTCTCTTTCGGACAACAAACAACGAAAGATCAAATTGATACTACTATTCATGCACTACACACAATTGGAAATCAATTTTATAGAGGTGTTAAATCATAATGAAACAAAATGACCAAAAAAAGATTTTAGGCGAAGAAAGACGACAGCTTATCCTTCAGTGGCTTCTCGCTGCAAATGAGCCGTTATCTGGGAATGAACTATCGAAGAAGACAAACGTAAGTAGACAAGTTATCGTGCAAGATATTTCCTTGCTTAAAGCACGAAACGAACCAATTATTGCGACTGCCCAAGGCTATTTATATTTAAAACCACAAGAGAAACAACAAGCTTTTGAACGCGTAATCGTATGCCAGCACAAACCAGCAGAAGTACGTCAAGAACTTACAATGCTTGTTGACCATGGCGTTACGATTAAAGATGTAAAAGTTGAGCATCCTGTATACGGTGACTTAACAGCATCCATCATGGTAAGCAATCGCTTTGATGTAGAGCAATATTTACAAAAAATCGAAAACACAAATGCTTCCTATCTTTCACAACTAACAGATGGTATTCACTTACATACAATTGAGGCAGATTCTAAAGAAAAGTTAGATGCTGCTTGTGAGGCGTTAGATAAAGCAGGATTTCTCGTTTATTAATGTAAGGCACAGAGTTTTTATCATTCTCTGTGCTTTTTTAATGCTATAATATTGTAATCAATCGTAAAGGAGATCAAATATGGGAATTGAACTCGTTCACTTTAGCATTGGCAAACCGAAACAAATGAAATATGGCGAAGATAAAGAAATGATAACAGGTATATGTAAAGACCCTACAGAAGAGGCCTTTCTCTCAAAAGACGGATTTCGTGGTGATGACGTAGCGGATTTAAAACATCACGGCGGTCCTGATCGTGCTGTTTGTGTGTACCCACACGAGCATTACGCACTATGGGAAGAGGAATTTCAAACTACGCTTCCAGCTTCCACATTTGGCGAAAACATTACCGTAACAAATATGTTAGAGCGTGATGTTTGCATCGGAGATACATATCAACTAGGTGAAACAATCATTCAAGTGACACAAGCAAGAGTACCTTGTAGCACAATTTCAAAACGTCTTGGCATCCCTGGCATACTGCCACGCATTGTAGCAACTGGATTTACAGGCTACCTATGTCGCGTTCTTCAAGAAGGTACTGTACGTAAAGATTCTAAAATTACATTACTAGAACGTCAACCGAGCAATGTTTCTGTCTTGTTCTCTAACGAAATTTATTTTCATAATAGAAAAGATAAAGATGGTATTGAAAAAATTCTTGCCGTTCCAGAACTAGCTGATATTTGGCGTGGTCAGTTAGAAGATCGTCTTGCGAAGTTAAAATAAAGAATCACACCAGGTAAAACAGGATTGAGTCCATCATACCAGATGGACTCTTTTTATTTTCTCTTCCTTCACGTCCAAACAT
This sequence comes from Bacillus sp. RB3, assembly GCF_030164735.1. Classification (NCBI taxonomy): domain Bacteria; kingdom Bacillati; phylum Bacillota; class Bacilli; order Caryophanales; family Bacillaceae; genus Bacillus; species Bacillus sp. RB3. Next base: position 21,651 of record NZ_JASNGE010000047.1, on the reverse strand, counting down.
ATAAAAATATATTTCATATTATATATGGACAACCTTTAATTCTTATATGTGAAGGGAGTGATTAATTATGGCGGATTACTTCTTAAAAAATGGAAAAAAATATTATAAGAAAAATGATCGCCCATGTAATTCTTCAAATTCAGATTCAAATAACTGTTTTATACAGAACTATACTATTTTCGGTACGGGAAATACCCCTCAAGATCTTGATATAACAACTGGAATTCCTCGAACTGTATTTGAAAACTTCACTAAAAATCATAATAAGACACTTATTAAATTTAGTTTCAGTCCTGCATTTGCAACAACGATTAGATTAACAATCGCAAGATTAAACCATCGCTCTCCACTTACATTTACCTTAACACCAGGAGATATTAAAACATTTTTAGTAGAAGATGTTGAGAGTATTACTTTCTCAGATACTGTAGCTCCATCTACACTCAATCTATTAATACAACAAACGAATTGTATTTGCTGCAGTAATTCGAACAATGATGAATCCTATTATTATAATAGTTGTAATGATGCGTACTAAAAACCCGACAAAAGAGTTATCTATTCCTAACAGAAGCCGTCCTAAATATCTTTTAGGACGGCTTCTTTATTTTGCTAGCTTAATTAATCACTTACTTCAATAGAATCGATAGCTTACTCTGCCTCAAACCGAGAAACAGCTTTTCATTTCAAACAACTTTAACAACAGCTCCCCTCTACAACCAATAAGAAGAATAACTCCCCAGCACAGTAACAGAAAAACCGAGTGCTTCAAGTTCCATCGTTACGCCTGGCAATAATACGTCATCGTATGCTTTATCGACATCGATTAAGAAGAAGTAATTTCCAAGACCTGTTTTCATCGGACGCGATTCGATTTTTGATAAGTTTAATTTTCTCCATGCGAAAGCTGATAACACTTGATATAGGGCACCTGCATAATCTGCAGGTAACGTTATCATAAGCGTCGTTTTCTCTCCGCGATTCTCTCCGTTATTCGGGAGTACTGCTTTCTTTTTCTTATGGAGTACCAAGAAACGTGTGTGATTATTTTTATGCGTATGAATACTACGTCTCACAATTGTTAATCCGTATTTTTCTGCAGCCGCTTCATTTGCAATAGCGGCAATTTTCTCTTCAGGATGTTCTTTCACATATTGCGCAGCAGCACTTGTAGATGTCATATCTCGAACAGTTACTCCTTTTAATTCTTCATTTAAAAATTTATGGCACTGTGCAATGGCATGCGGATGAGAATGCACTGCATATACTTCATCCCACACTTCTACATACTGCGGATGTACAAGTAAATGCTGCTGAATTGGTACTGTAATTTCTCCTACAATGGAAAGCGGCTGCTCATGTACAAGGTAATCAACCGTTATATTCACTGAACCTTCTATTGCATTTTCTAACGGTACAACTGCGAAGTCTACATTTTCATTTGCAGCTGCATCTATACAATCTGGAATCGTTCGATATGGTACATGCTCTGCTTCCGGAAAAAAACGACTCACCGCCATATTTGTAAATGTTGCTTCTGGTCCTAAATATCCTACTCGAATCATCGTCTTTTCCCCTCTTTTTCGTTTTCTTACTGTTATACCATACTTTTTTATATTCTTCTATGTAAATTTCGAATATTTAAAAAAAGACTAGCGTTCGCTAGTCTAAATGTTTCTTATATTCTCTTTGAGCGAAGAAGAAATAAATGATACATGCTGCGATATAAAACAGAATGAACAAACCTACTTTTCTTAATGATCCATCCATAAAAAGCGTATTATGAAACGTATATAACGCAACTGCACTATGCATACTCCCTACTATAATTGGCGCAAAAAATAGCATACATAATTGCCAACGAGAAATTTTCCATACTTCTTCCTTCGTCATTCCAAGTTTAGAGAGTGCACCATACTGCTTTCGGTCCGATGCAATATTATGGAACCATTTAAAATAAACAATACTACATGAAGTAAGAAAGAATAATATACTAATAAATGAGCCTACAAATAGAGTAATATCGCCGCCTTCTTTCATATTTACATACAACTCCATATTGCTTCGAAATGCATTATTATTATCTTGTTTCATATGTTTCCGTAAATCTTCATTTAATTTCTTCGTCTTTTCGATATTTGGTAATGTGTAGCCTCTATATATCATTTTTTCAGAATCAGGAACCTGATTTGCTATACTATCAAAATCTTCATCATTCATAACGAAGAACAGACCATTAATGTACGAAGGGTGATGGTTAAATTGAACCCCTTCTTTCTGACCGTTAAATACGAATTGATATGGTTGATTCATTACTTGCAATTGAATCTCTTTTTGATTATATACATTCGAATTATTGTATTTATTATAATAAACGAGTGTCACTGTACCTTTTTTAGGACGATACGTTTTCTGTTTTTGTTTCCTTGCTTCTTGGTTATATTCACTTTCTTTTATAAGCGGTACTATTGTTGTTTCTCCTTTACTAGACTGAAAGGATGCATACACTCCAACAAAACTCATATATTGAAAATCGTTATACCCATATTGATGCAGTAATTTTTCAACCGCACCTTCCTCAAAGACTTCATGAGTAGAAATACCTTTTTCTATGTACGAAAACGAGTGTACCCCTCCAGTTCGCCACATATCTTGCATGCTAGAAAAATATAAGAACACCGTACCTGTTGCTGTAACTACAAACGTCGTTGCCATAGACATCAGAAAGAAAAAGCGACCATTTTCCTTCATTCGATGTGACAATTGATTCACTATAAACAAATAAGGATATGTATACATAATCTTTTTATTTCGCTTTATTATTTCTAACATTTGGGTAGCTCCATGTGTAAAAGAAAAGTACGTTCCAAAAAAGACAAGTATAGACACAGGGAAAAAGTATATCGCTATCGTAGCCATCGTCACTTGTAGCGCCAATGCATACCCGCCCACTAAACAAGCAAAACCGAATAAACAGAGCCACTTTGATGTTTTCTTCTCTTTTTTATCTGTTCGAAATTCTTTCAATAACCGAATGATTTTCATATTCCATATACGTAAAGCACTTATAAAAGATAACAAAATAAAAACGACCATATATGTAATAAATGTTACACCAATCGCCCTTACGTCAAATATGACAGGGAGTTCTTTCGGAAGCCCCAGTAACATACTAAATACCATAAAAAAGAGTTTTAAAAATATCATACCAAGCCCAATACCGAAAATATTCGCGAAGACCCCGATTAAAATTTGCTCGGTCATAATCACTCCTATTACGTTAGACTTCGTTGCTCCCATTAACATATATAACCCTAATTCTTTCTTACGTGCTTCTATGAAAATAGAAGTAGAGTACAAAATAAATATGACGAAAAAAGAAATGATTATAACATTACATATGATAAGTCCCCAGCGTACGTTTTGATACCACATCGTCTCTTGCATATATGGATGCACGATGACAGACATATATGCGTAAGAAGCAAATATTGCAAAACAACTACTTAAGAAAAACACTTTATAATTACGCCAATTTCCTTTTATATTTTGCAGCGCTAGTTGCCGAATGTTCATCTATCGTCCTCCTGTAACTTACTACATAGGCAAAAAGCTAGAGGTTCCCCTAGCTTTTTACGTGTTTTAAATATCCTCTTTGCGCGATCATAAAGTAAATGGCAGAAGCTAAAATGTATGCTCCAATTACAAGCGCACCTGATTTCCACAAATTAATATAAAGCATTTTTCCTAACGTATGAAGAGCAAATCCACTATGAATGGAACCGATTAAAATTGGGATAAAGAAGATAACTCCCATTTGTCGAATCGCAATTTTGCGAATTTCTTTATCTGTCATACCAATTCTCTTTAACGATTTAAATTGAATACGATCTTGTTCTTTATCGTTAAACCATTTAAAGTATGTCATACTACAAGCGAAGAAGAAGAACAGTACCGCTACGAAGAAACCGATGAACATTGTAATTGCTCCACCTTCTCTTATATCCTTATACGCAAACACTGAATTTCTCAATTCCCCTTGCTTTTCTGGTACAATTTCATTTTTCAAATCTAATACAAGATTTTCTGTACTTTTCCAATCCTCAATATAATAACCGTAATATTTCGTCTTTTCTTCATCTGGTACGAGTTTTGCATATTTCTCAAAATCTTGTTCATTTACAATGAGATATTCACTATCATTAAAAACAGAATACTGCGTTGGATTATTTAATTGAACAGACTGCTTTTGTCCGTCAATTATAAATTCATACGGTTTCGTACGATCTATCTTCATCAGTTCATTTGACATATCAACCATAATCATCGTTGCACTACCTGGTGCATTATGAACTTCTGTAGGTTGCTCTCTCTTTTGTTTGCGCACTTCTGCATTATATTCTTTTTCTGAAATAATCGTCATCGGTACTTCATGTTCACTATTAAACAACGTTATTTTCTGTGTTGCCGGTAGTTTAACGTATGTTACTTTTCGCGCATCTTCAAACCCGTGTCTCTTCACAAGCTCCTGTACCTTTTCTTCATTAATAAGGTTATGCGTATTTAACCCCTTTTCCTCATATGAAATAGCATGTGGTGTAAGTTCTACCGTTTTCGCACTCATATTTTCAAAATATACGTACAGTGTACCCACCGCTGAAGATACTACCGCCGTAATGATAGAAATTACAAATAGAAAACGAGCATTATCTTTCATTTTATAAATAAGGTTGCTAAGGACGAACATATTTGGGTACGTATAAAAAGATTGCTTTCTTTTTTGTAATGCTTTTAATACAACTGTACTACCTTGTGTAAATAGTAAATACGTTCCGCCAATTGTCAGTCCTACCACCGGTAAAAAGAGGATGAGGAAATTCAGAAACGTTACTTGGAAGCTAAGTACATATGCAACAATAATACATCCTATACCAACTACACATAACCATGTAAATGCAAACGGCTCTACTTTTTGCTTTCTTGCCTCTCTTAATAAATCAATAATTTGCAAGCGTCCTACTGTCCAAACACTAAACAATGATAGGATTAAAAATAGAATAAAGTATACACCAGCTGTAATAAGAACTGCTTTACTATTCCAAACAAGTGGAAGTGTCTTATCTATTTTTAATAATACGCTTAACGCTTGGAAAAATAATTTTGAACAAAGCATCCCAACCCCAATACCAACTACAATTGCAATACTACCTAACATCAGTTGCTCTAATATAATCATTCGGCCGAGCTGCGATTTCGTTCCGCCTATTAATGCTAGTAGACCAAACTCTTTTTTTCTTGCTCGTAAAAACGTTGAATTTGCATATAAAATAAAGAGTGCCGAGAAGATGACCACAATATAATTCATCGATTCTAATCCTTTTGTGATCATCTTTCTCATACTAATATTACCGCTTACGACATCTGGATGATAAATAAAAGAAGCATACATGAAAAATACGACAATTGATAAACAACTACTTATAAGAAACGCTTTATAGTTACGCCAATTTCCTTTTACGTTATTAAGCGCGAGCTGGCGAAAGTTCATGATATTCTCCTCCTAGCATCGCAAGTACGTCCAGAATTTCTTGGAAAAAGGCTTGTTTCGTTCTTCCTTTATGTATTTCCGAGAAAATTTCTCCATCGCGTATGAAAAGGATACGTTCACAATAACTAGCCGCTACTGGATCGTGCGTAACCATTGCAATCGTTACTTTCTTTTGCTCGTGTAAATCTTGCAGAGCGCCCATTAGCGATTTTGCTGACTTCGAGTCTAAGTTTCCAGTTGGCTCATCTGCTAAAATTAACGTCGGTTCATGAATGATTGCTCTCGCTGCTGCTGCACGTTGTTGTTGTCCCCCAGATACTTCGTATACTTTTTTATTTAAAATTTCTTCGATGTTTAAAAACTTCGCAATTTCCAGTACTTTCGCATCAATTTCATTTACAGATTTCTTCGCCATTACAAGTGGTAAAATAATGTTTTCTTTAATGGATAACGTATCAAGTAAATTAAAATCTTGGAAGATGAACCCTAAATGTGTACGGCGAAACTCCGCTAATTTTGCAGCACGCATTTGATTAATTTCTTCACCATTTACAAGCACATGACCTGAAGTTTGCTTATCAATTGTTGCTAATAAATTTAAAAGCGTCGTTTTCCCACTTCCTGAAGGACCCATAATCCCTACAAATTCGCCTTCTTCTATTTTAAAATTTATATCGTTTAAAGCAGTCGTCGCTACTGAACCTTTTGATTGGTACACCTTCGTTAATCCTTTTACTTCAAGAACACTCATTTCTAATCCCCCTACGTGTTTTCTTCTTACATTTACTATAAGAAAAATAAGAAAAAGAAACGAGTGATTTCCCTTACAAAACGTTTTGTTATCTTACAGTTTTGTCATTTTTCTCATCAATGTATGATATTCTTCATCTTTTGCAAATTGGAACGTGAATGTTGCCCCTTCTCCTTCAGCCGATTGGACATACATTCCATGATGTAAATTATCGCAAATTTCCTTCGTAATATATAAGCCCATCCCAGTCGCTTCTCTCGTTTTACGTCCATTTATTCCCGTAAAAAATGGATCAAATATGCGCTTTACGTCTTGCTCTGGAATACCAATTCCATTGTCCTTAATATGTAATAACACCTTTTGATTTTTCTCTTCAATTTGAAATTGAATTTCTTTTTTCTCTGCCGCTGAAATTTTTGTATACTTGATTGCGTTTACAACAATTTGACCTATAGCAATACTCAGCCATTTTCTATCAGATGCAACCATACAAGTATCTTCTTCAAACATCACTTTCGGAAATACAGACGATTGAATAAAGGATTTCCGATTTTCATTAATAATACCTCGCACGACATCTATAACATTTACTACTTCTATCTTATAATCTTTCGCAAACTGCTCTAGTCTTGCCATATGTAACGCTAAATCTAAACCATTTAGTATACGGTTATTTTCTTCACGAATACTTTCAACTGTTGCTCTTGCTTCACGATGCTCTTTGCCAAACTTTTGCAGCAATAATTCAATAACAGATACTGGTGTTTTCATTTGGTGAATCCATTGGTTCATAAATATCATTTGCTGTTGCTCTTTCGCATGCTGTTTATGAACTTCATTCATATATTGCTGTCTTAATAACGTAAAAGATTCAACGACCATTTCTTGCTCTGATGTATAAGATTCATCAATAAGTAAAGAGTCATGTAATGTATTTCCATCAGTAACATACTTTTCGATCCTCTTTAAAAACACACTCCGTTTTCGGTAATCGTAAATGAGGTATACAGTAAACACAACTGTTCCTAATAAAAGTCCATATAACCACGTACTCCAATCAATGGATTTCTTTTCTAAAAGACTTTGCAGCTGTAAAACGAGCCCAAATAAACAAAGGCTAACAATATAAGAAAGAATTAAAGAAAAGCGGTCCATAAGGTAATTTTTAACCTTCATGCCCTTCGCCCCACTCCGTAAAAAGCGCATAACCATATCCACGTTTCGTTACAATTGCATTTTTAATGCCTAACTCCTCTAGTTTCTTCCTTACACGTTTTACATTTACGGTTAATGTATTATCATCCACAAATGCTACTTCATCCCATAGAGCTTCTAACAGTTCTTCGCGCGTTACATATTGATTCACCTGTTTCATTAAACACTCTAATAAGTAAAACTCATTTTTTGTCAGTTCAGTTTGTTGTCCTTGCCACTCAACAATATGCTGAGACGGGAATAACAACAGTCCATTTACACCTAAACAATCACTCTCAGCGGCAGAAGCATACTCTCCGTAACCACGGCGAAGTGCACTCTTCACCTTTGCCATTACGATATCTAAATGGAATGGCTTCGTAATATAATCATCGCCGCCATTTTCAATCGCCATTACTTGATCCATTTCTCCTGTTCTTGCAGAAACAAAAATAATTGGTGCATTCGATACAGTACGAATTTGACGACACCAATAAAAACCGTCAAAGTACGGTAAATTAATATCAAGTAACACGAGATGAGGATTCACTTTTACAAACTCATCTTTTATTTGACGTAAATCACTTGCTCTAAATGATTGATAGCCATACCTTTCTAAATGCTCTTCTAATATTCCCGCGATTTTCTCATCATCTTCTACAATTAATATTTTATACATGTTCGTTTTCTCCCCATAAAAAAATTCTTCTAAAACCACTCCCCTTTTTATTATAAATTGAAAATTTAATTAGTGGGTATTTTTTCCTATATAAATCCGATTTTTACGATATAAAAAAAGACTGCCGTATTTCGGCAGTCTTAATCGATAAATTCAAATTCATATTCAAGAATTTTTACAATATCTCCGTCTTTTGCACCACGTGCACGAAGCGCTTCATCAATACCCATTCCGCGCATTTGACGAGCGAAACGACGTACAGATTCATCACGTGAGAAGTCTGTCATCTTGAATGTTTTCTCGATATCGTAACCAGAGATAACAAACGTGCCATCACTTTCACGTGTAATTTCAAATTTAACACCTTCAGTATCAAATTTGTACATTACACTTGTATCAGACTCATCCGCAACTTCATGTATTGGGAATTCTGGTGTTGTTTCTATTAAGTTCGCTACTTCAAACAGTAAGTCACGAACCCCTTGTCTTGTTACAGCTGAGATTGGGAAGATTTTTACTTCGTCTCCCACTTTCTCTTTAAATGCTTGTAAGTTTTCTTCTGCATCTGGCATATCCATTTTGTTTGCAACAACAACTTGTGGACGCTCAGTTAAGCGAAGATTGTATTCTTTTAATTCATTATTAATCGTTACGTAATCTTCATATGGATCACGGCCTTCTAAACCAGACATATCAATAACATGCACGATTACACGTGTACGCTCAATATGACGTAAGAATTGGTGTCCAAGTCCGACGCCAGCATGTGCGCCTTCAATTAGTCCTGGAAGGTCAGCCATAACGAAGCTGCGGTTATCACCAGTTTCAACAACACCAAGATTTGGAACGATTGTTGTGAAGTGATACTCTGCAATTTTCGGACGCGCTGATGATACAACAGATAATAATGTAGATTTACCTACACTTGGGAATCCAACAAGTCCAACGTCTGCTAGTACTTTAAGTTCTAGAATAACATCACGCTCTTGACCTGGTTCCCCGTTCTCAGCGATTTCTGGCGCTGGGTTCGTGGCTGTTGCAAAACGTGAGTTACCACGGCCACCGCGGCCACCTTTTGCAATTACAGCAGTTTGTCCATGCGTTACTAAATCGGCAAGAATTTGACCAGTTTTTTCATCTTTTACTACTGTTCCTGGTGGAACCTTTACAAGTAAATCTTCAGATTTACGTCCGTGCTGACCTTTACTCATTCCGTGCTGACCGCGATCAGCTTTGAAATGACGTTGGTAGCGGAAGTCCATTAATGTACGTAAGCCTTCCTCAACTACGAAAACAACATCTGCACCTTTACCGCCGTCGCCACCTGCTGGGCCACCTTTTGGTACATACTTCTCACGACGATACGCAACCATACCGTTACCACCGTCGCCGCCTTTTACATATATCTTGACCTGATCTACAAACATTATTTCACCACACTTTTTTCAATTGGTTGTAATATAACTGAGACTTCTTCGTCTCGCACTGTATAAGAAATGGAATACCATTTATTGTTTTGGGTCGCAAGCCAATTCTGTAGTTCTTCTACACTCGTTAGCTTACCACGAAAATCAAAAAAGAAACGAGCATTATCCGCGTCACATTCAATTGTGATACAAACATAATTTTCAACATATACGTCTAAACTATGCTGAAGCATCGAGAAAAATTGATTCGTCCATGTACATACAGTCTCATCTAAGTGAGATAAGTTATGTAATTTCCCTAATACTTCGTACTCCAATAAGCACGGCTGCTGTTTCCAATTATATGTTAAAATCCACTCTGAAAATAAAGGCATTGATAGCCCCATCAGATTGGATTCTTGTCTCGCTTCTTGGACAAAACGATCGATGAGACTATGAATTTCTTCCACTTTTCCAAGGGAAAGGTTTCCTTTCACCATCTGCATACGATTGAGCCAATCATGTCTTGAATGGCGCAATGCATCTATAATTGTCCATTTTTCATTCATTTAGATACCCCTTAATATAGAAAAACTCTAACCTGCACTCAGGTTAGAGTTTTCCGTGAGTTCTTATGCTTCTTGAGCAACAGGATATACGCTCACTTGTTTGCGGTCACGACCAAGACGCTCAAAGCGTACTACGCCGTCAACTTTCGCGTATAAAGTGTCATCGCCACCACGACCAACGTTAACACCTGGATAAATTTTTGTACCGCGTTGACGGTAAAGAATTGAACCACCTGTAACCGTTTGACCATCTGCGCGTTTAGCACCAAGACGTTTTGACTGAGAGTCACGACCGTTCTTTGTACTACCTACACCTTTCTTAGATGCGAAAAACTGAAGATCTAATCTTAACATACGTTACACCTCCTGCACTTTTTCTATTAAACGGATATACTTTCCGTAATCAAGTTCGATCGTCTTAAGCGAAACAACTAATCCTTCTAAAAGCGTTTGTGCTTTTTCTGCTGTATGAACGTCTAAATCATTAGGCAATTCATACGTTAAGAATCCGCCATCACTTCCGAGTTCAATAGTTGCTTGCACATTACAAAGTTCTTCCACTGCATTTATAGAACCAAACACAACCGCTGTAGTTCCAGCACAGACAAGGTCTTGTCCATGTGGCGCATAATCGGCATGTCCAGTCATTTTAAATGATTGGATACTTCCTAATTTCGTGCGACTTATCGTAATTTTAATCATGTTAACCAGAATTAAGCGTTGATAGCTTCAACAACTAGCTTAGTGTAAGGTTGACGATGACCTTGTTTCTTACGATTGTTCTTTTTCGCTTTGTATTTGAAAACGATAATTTTCTTAGCGCGACCTTGTTTTTCAACTTTCGCAGTAACTGTTGCACCTTCTACAACTGGGCTACCAACTTTAACGTTTTCGCCACCAACGAAAAGAACTTTGTCAAAAGTAACAGTTTCACCAGCTTCAACATCTAATTTTTCAATGTAGATTGCTTGACCAGCTTCAACTTTAATTTGTTTTCCACCTGTTTCGATAATTGCGTACATACTTGCACCTCCTCTTAATTACTAAGACTCGCCAAAAACGAGGTAGACATAAATGCCTTTAGGGAACCTGTCTTGTGCGGTTGTAGCATATAGCCGTTTAGGTGCTATAAACTATAACATAAAGATGTTATCATGAATCATAGACGGTTGTCAATAAATGTTCTGCTAACTATTTTTTCCGCTCTACAATTTCTTTTTTACTTCCAAAACGAACGATAGCATACTTTTCGATATTATCATCTTTGAAATAAATTTCAAATGGAATATTTTTTTGTAATTCTTTTTGCAAAAACTGTTTTTGCAGTTCTTTAGGCGCAGCGATTAATACCGCTTCATCTTCTATATTGCCATATGTGATTAGTTCTCTCTCTAACTCATACGCAATTGTTTCATGCGACATCACATAACCCGTCGCTTTGCAAGGTACACACTCTTTTAATAATACGTCCCGTAAAGAATGCTTTTTACGTTTACGTGTCATTTCCAAAATCCCTAGCTCCGTAAAACCGAGCACCCTTGTATATGTGCGGTCATCTTGCATAGCAGCTATAAGACATTCTCTTACATTTTCTTTATCTTCTCTTTTTTTCATATTAATAAAATCAATTAATATCATACCACCAATATCACGAAGTCTTAATTGGCGTGCAATTTCTTCAGCTGCCATCTCATTTGTGCGAAGTACTGTATCTTGTAAATTTTGTTTTCCCGTAAACTTGCCCGTATTCACATCAATTACAGTCATCGTCTCCATTTGTTCTACAATTAAATAAGCACCATTTGAAAGCCACACAATTTTTTGGAGTGCTTTCTCAATTTCACGCTCTATTCCAAAATGGTTAAACATCGAAGACTTTTCATTATAAAAAGATACTTTTTCTTTTCCAACTTTGTCTTCTAATTCTTTTACTATACTTCTTGTATCTACAACTACTTTTTCAATGGTTTCAATTGGATTCTCTTGAAATACACGATCTAAAAAGGTCGCCGGTCGATGAAGTAATAACGGCGCCTTTCCTTGGCCCTCTTTTCTTTTTAACTCTTCATACAACTGTTGTAACCCTTGCATTTCAGCTTGTATTTCTTCAATTGCTCCTTTTTCAGAAGCAGAACGGAAAATGTATCCCCCCGTTCCCTCTATTTCAATTTGGAGTAACTGTTGTCTTCTTTTATTATTTTTTATTTTTCGAGAAACAGCGCGCATCTCATCAAACGGCATATAAACGACATATTTCCCGGTAAATTCTATATTCGCTGTCAATTTAGGCCCTTTCGTATCAATTGCCTCTTTCACAACTTGTACGAGTATCGCTTGCCCTTCATGTATACGATAAGAAGATGGTACATCATCGTATGAAAGGTAAGCATGTTTTTCTAAACCGATGTTTACAAAAGCTGCATTCATTCCAGCAATTGTTCTTACGACACGTCCAACATAAATATGCCCAACAATCTCTTGCTCTTCATTACGTTTCCATAAAAACTCAACAATTTTTTTCTTCTCTTCAATTGCAACGCGCTTTTCCGAACCAGCGTAATTCACATATAACGTTTTCAAAATTATTTCCTCACTTTATAATCTTCTTTGCTTTTACAATAATAAAAGGTTAGTGCTATCGTCAACACTAACCGATTAATTCTTCAACTGATGAAGTTGTTCGTTTTTCAGTAAAATATGCATAGAGCAATTCATTTTCATCCAATGTGTAATGCTCTTTATATTTTCCACGGACGATAATAGAATGCTTATATCCTCTACGAAATTTTGTGAAGATCGTATATAAACGATCTTCCGTTTGCACTTCAATAGGTGCAATCTTTTCGATTCCTCTTTTGTTTCCATAATAACGTTCTAATAAAAAACGCATAAATGCATACCGTCTTTGTTTCCACTCTTGATATAATGACACTGCTAAAAATATGAGTAGTATCCACATCATAATATTGTTACTATTCCAGAGTAACTGCCATCCTAATATTACACCAAAAAAAACACATGACAATTGCATCATCTTTTCATGTGCTTGTAAATAAGGGAAACGATATGATAATACATTAAACAATACTTTCCCGCCATCTAACGGCCAAATAGGGAGTAAATTAAATGCTAAAATAATTATATTATTCCACATAAAGAAATAATATAAATCTGTATTCAGCCAACCGACTTCGAACAACATATAACCTACCAGCATCATCCAAACATGTTGAATCGGTCCTGCAATTACGACAACAAGTTCCTCTTTCAATGACTTATTACCATGTTCCTCAAGCTCGGCCACGCCACCAAACGGCAAAAGTTGAATTCTTTTTATACGCCAATTATAGTGTGCTGCTGCAAAAGCATGCCCAAGTTCATGAATAAGAACAATACAAAATAACAGTAGTAACTCTTTAAAACGCGCAGTAAAAATACCAATGACAATAATAACCCAAAATAATGGATGCACGGAAATTTTCGTTAAAACGTCCCTATATTTAATCAAATGATATCACCTGGATCGGATCAATAAATTTTTCATTCTTTTTTATCGCGAAATAAAACTTTCCATTTTTACCATTTGTATCATTACTCACCGTTCCAATTTTTTGTTTCTTTGAAACGTAATCATATAATTTCACTGACATATCGTTTAAGTTTGCATACCATGACTCCGTACCATCTGCATGTTGAATTTGAACTGTATTTCCAAGTTCCTCTTTCTTGCCTGCAAAAACAACTAACCCTTCATTTACTGACTCCACTTTTGCATTTGTAGCTGTTTGGACAAATACACCTTGGCCATTTTTTTGAAACCCTTGCATTACCTTTCCAGAAGCAGGAATTGCATAATCCTTTTGCTGAATACTTTCTTCTTTTTTCTCGTTCGGCGAATAGAATACGAGCGGTTTTCCAAATTGCTTTTCATACCATTTCGCTACAGTAGCAAACTGAAATTCCTCTTTCATCACTTTTTCTGTAACAGCTTTAGCTCCATTGAATGAAGAAGGAGCATTCTTATATAAAATAGCAACCGAAAGAACTAATATTGCTGATAATAAAACTTTGAAGAAAAAGACTTCCTTTCGAAATAAAGGATGCATTTCCTTTTCTCCATCTTCAATAAATACCGCTTCACTATCGAAATTCCCTCCGTTAAAATACTGCTCTTCCTCCATCCTTTCTTGCTCGGCCTTCCTTTTTGCAATCCGCTTTTTAATTTCTTCTACGCGTCTATTCTTCATACTGTCTCCTTTCTTTCGTTAAGCTAATTTCATTAGAAACAGTTGTATACAGTTTGTACATATGTATGAGCTAAGAAAGAAAGATATTCGTGTGAAGAAAAAAGAAAGCACCTCGCATATGTGCGAAGTGCTCTTAACGGATTCCAAAGAAGTTTTTCACCTTTGCAAATACCGATACCTTTTCTTGTTCAAATGCTTGTAATGGTACATTCTCACCTAACAAGCGTCTTGCAATATTACGATAAGCCAACGCTGCTTTTCCGCTTGGTTGCAACGCCACAGGTTCACCTGTATTTGTAGCTCGAATAACTTCATCGTCATCTTCGACAACACCAAGAAGCTCGATTGACAATGTACGTACAATTTCATCAACATCTAACATATCCTGTTCATGAAGCATATGACTACGTACACGGTTAATAACAAGTTTCGGTGGTTCAATATCCTCTTTTTCTAAAAGCCCAATAATACGATCCGCATCGCGCATTGAGGATACTTCTGGAGTCGTAACAACGATTGCTTTATCCGCACCAGCTACCGCATTTTTAAATCCCTGCTCAATCCCCGCAGGACAATCGATTAATATGTAATCATAATCTTGACGTAATACTTGTATTAATTCATCCATTTGTTCAGGTGTTACCGCTGATTTATCACTCGTTTGTGCTGCAGGTAATAAATAAAGATCATCAAAACGTTTGTCTTTAATAAGAGCCTGAGGTAAACGGCAACGCCCTTCAACGACATCAACAAGATCAAATACAATACGATTTTCCAGCCCCATTACTACGTCTAAATTTCGAAGACCGATATCTGTGTCAATTAAGCACACTTTCTTTCCAGATAACGCTAGGGCCGTACCAATGTTCGCAGATGTAGTAGTTTTACCTACTCCGCCTTTTCCAGATGTAATTACTATTGCCTCTCCCACAGCTATACAATTCCCCTTTCTAACTTTGTTAAATTAGGTCTAAGATGAGTGAGAAGTTGCAGGCGATCGACAACAATGTGATTGTTCTCATTAATATACGCACATTCTGCCGCCTCCGCTCCGTCTTCTTTCTCTTCCGGAGCCCGCATTGCCACATCACTAATTCGAAGTTGCATCGGGTTCATAACAGATGCAGCGATTACAGCATCCGAATCCCCATAATACCCAGCATGTGCAATTCCTCTTAATGATCCTACGACAAAAATATTCCCCCCAGCGATAACCGTTCCGCCTGGATTAACATCTCCAATTAACAACAAATTTCCTTTTACATGTAAAACTTGTCCAGAGCGAACAATTTTGGAAATAGGGACAATTTCTGTTTCTTCTTTCCAAGCTATTGCTTCTGCTTTAGTGATAACATCACTTTCAATTGAATCCACAACAAGATTCTTTTTATTACGAATTAACGTACGAATCTCTTCTTGTTGGACTTCTGTTAAATAACGATTTCCTACTTTCACATGCACTTCAATTAAAGAGCGCCCATCACCATCGTAGTAATGTGTAGAAAGTTTTTCGTCTAATTCCACCAATAATTCTGAGAATGAACAACAATCATCTAAATGAAGCGTTATCCCATCTTTTGTCCCTTTTATCGTTACATTTTGTTGCTTTTTTTCTTCCACTAAAGTTCACCCCACCGATTCAATTCGACATAAAATTAGAAAATCCTTTTTTCTTTTTCTTCCATCGCTTTTGAAAGACGCACTATATATCGTCTCAGTGGGAAACAAACTATCAATAAGAAAATAGCATTTAACAATAAAGTAGAAAGGAGACGATCTGTGAAAAAGACATACGCTGGCATATGAGTACGTCCTAATAAAGTTAAGAATCCATACACATAATACTCTAGTGCTACAACGCTAGCTAATATGATAGAAACAACAATAAATAAATTCAATTGTAGTACTTTCATCACACTATATACTAAATAAGCTAAAATCGGATAAGCAAAAATATATATCCCGACAAGTTCTGTGTATACGGTATCAAATAAGAAGCCAAATAATAGTCCGTAATAAATCCCTTGGACCGGACTATAATACACTGTAATAAAACATAAGACGATTATAAAGAAATGCGGTGCTGCTATGCTGTCTTTCCAAAACACATCCGTTGGAACAACAGTAGCAAACATATTTTCAAATAGAAACACAAAAAGGAGCAAAAGAGGAAGAGCTGCTCTTTTTAATATCTTCATCATCTCTTCTTCTCCTCCTATTCTAATGGCGCTGAAGGTGTTGCACGTTTAGCAACCGTAATATGCTCTACGTCATTTAAATCAGCGGCAGGTTTTACATAAGCTGTTTTTGTTAAGCCATATGCATCCGGCTGAACTTCAACGATTTTTCCAATTACAAGACCTTTCGGGAAAATATCACCCAGTCCAGATGTTACAACTAGTTGATCTTTCTCTACCGGTGCATCAGAGCCAATCTTTGTGAAAAGAAGTAATTGCTTTTCTTTGTCATAACCTTCAATCAATCCAAAGATTTTCTCTTGCCCTTGTACAATAGCAGAAACGCGATTTGTTCGGCTCATAGAACTTAGTAATTCTACTGATGATGTAAACTGAGATACACTTTTCACTCTTCCAACTAACCCTTGTGAAGTTACTACAGCCATATCTTTTTTAATTCCTTGCTGTGCCCCTTTATCAATTCCAATTAAATCGTACCATTTATCTGGATTACGAGAAACAACAGTAGCTGGAATTTCAGTATACCCGCTATTTAACTCTTTTTTACCAGTTAGCTCTTGTAGCTTCTTGTTATCATCTTCTAATTGTTTTACTTTCCCTGATAGACCTGCATAATTATCTAATTTTGCTTTTAATTCTTTATTCTCTTCATACGTGCGCTTTACATCCTCTACATTTTCGAAGAATCCAGCTACGTATTTCGCTGGCTTTTGGAATACACGTTCTACAACACCGACAGTATCTTTAACAAACTGCTCTGGCCATGTTAAACTGTTCCGTTCTTTCAATGAGATTCCAATCAATGCCACGAGAAGAATAATACTAACCAACAAAACAATTAATCTTTTGTTTAAGAAAAACTGTGGCACGTTCACACCCTCTTAATTTCACTGATTTTTATTTTGCAATATTATCGAGCAGCAGTTTTGAAAAGATCGATATTGTCTAATGCTTTACCTGTTCCAATTGCTACGCAATCTAATGGATCTTCTGCAACAAGAACTGGCATTTTCGTTTCTTCACTAATTACTTTATCTAAATTACGTAGTAATGCCCCGCCACCTGTTAATACGATACCGCGGTCCATAATATCAGCCGCTAATTCAGGTGGAGTTTTTTCTAACGTATTTTTAACTGATTCTACAATCGCATCTACTGTATCTTTTAATGCATCTGCAATTTCTTCTGGCTGAATTAGTACTGTTTTTGGTAAACCACTTACTAAATCACGACCGCGAATTTCCATAGGCTCGATACCTTCGGGCTCGCCTGCAGAACCAATTTCTAATTTTAATGCTTCAGCTGTTCTTTCACCGATCATTAAGTTATAGCTTTTCTTAATGTACTGAATGATTGAATCGTCCATATCATCACCAGCAACACGGACTGACTGGCTTGTTACAATACCACCTAGAGAAATAATTGCAACTTCTGTTGTACCACCACCGATATCAACAACCATACTACCAGTTGGTTCCCAAACAGGTAAGTTTGCACCAATTGCTGCTGCAAATGGCTCTTCGATAGGATAAGCATCACGAGCACCCGCTTGACGAGTCGCATCGATTACTGCACGTCTTTCTACAGCTGTAATACCAGATGGTACACATACCATTACATACGGCTTACGTGAGAAGAAACCGTTTGATTTTTGAGCTTGTTGAATGTAATATTTCATCATTGTTGCAGTTGTTTCGTAATCAGCAATTACACCGTCTTTCATCGGGCGAAGTGCCACAACGTTCCCTGGTGTACGACCAATCATTTGTTTTGCGTCGCTACCTACAGCAACGATTTGTTTCGTATCAGTTTGTAACGCCACTACTGAAGGTTCACGTAAAACTACACCTTTTCCTTTTACATATACAAGCGTGTTCGCAGTTCCTAAGTCTATTCCAAGATCGCGAGTAAATCCACCAAATCCAAACATATTATTTATCTTCCTTTCTTGTTTTCACGGACTCATTTTTTCTTAATTTATATTATAAAAACAGTACGTTTTTTATATCTTTATCCTTTTTGTAGATAAATTTCTACAAAAAACTCATAAATCACATTATAAAACAAAATAAGTAAAAAGCATAGTCTTAAATATGACCTTTTTCCTTTAAACTCACGAATTTATGGTCACCTATTATAATATGATCAAGCACTTCAATTCCGATAATCTGGCCGCATTCTACTAAGCGTTTTGTTACTTCAATATCTTCACGGCTCGGCGTGGGATCTCCTGAGGGATGGTTATGAAGACATATGATAGAGGCTGCTGCACGACGGAAGGCTTCTTTAAAAACCTCCCTCGAAAACTAGACTATAATAAAATATAGAATTCAAAGTAATCCATGAAGAACAAATACTACTTACCTATTCATAAAGTATAAATAAACTATACCGATTTTTATAGTAGTTATAGTAGCCACAAATAGGATTATTATTAATATAAAAATTAATACCCTAAATAAGTCCTAATAAATATGGGAGGAATTATTGGTGAGAGTAGAAGAAATAATTACAACAGATAACAGAACAAGATATGTCTTAGTTGACAAAAAAGGAAATCTAGTGGATCCAGTTAATAAATTTCTTAAATTCAAAGATAATAGTAACTCTGCAAGGGGGACTCTTCGGTCATATGCTTATGGACTATGCTTATACTTTAAATTTTTAGAACAAAAACAACTTCTCTACTATGATGTTGGTATCGACGATTTTGCAGAATATATTAGGTGGCTTCAAAATCCCTATCAAGAACTTAAAGTAATTACAATAACTCCTAGGAGTAAATATAAAATAAGAAAGACTAGGACAATAAATCAATATATAAATAAGATATATAATTTTTATGAATACGTTATGAGACACGAGGATTATACATTAACTTTGTCTGAAAGGTTAAAAAAACAAATCTCCGGAAATATATCTGGTTACAAAAGTTTTCTTTATCATATTAAAAACAACCGAGCAAGTATGAAAAGAATATTAAAAGTCCCCGTACCAAAAGAACGTTTGAAAATTTTAACAAGAGCTGAAGTTGAGACACTTATTAATGCCTGTAATAACATACGCGATAAGTTTCTTCTATTACTCCTTTATGAAACTGGAATGCGTATAGGAGAAGCATTATCTCTTCATTTAAGCGATATTGTACCAGCAATGAAAAAATTATATATACAAGACCGTGGAGAATTAATAAATGGTGCAGAAATAAAGACGGTGTGTAGTCCCCGTATACTAGATATTCCTGAAAATCTAGCTAACCTGTACCGGACTTACATATTTGATATTCATACTGAAGAGGTTGATACTGACTTTATTTTTATTAAATTAACCGGTTCTAATAAGTTTGAACCATTAGATTATCCCTCTACCCAAAAAATATTTAACCGATTAGAAAAACGGACAGGAATCCCTGTAACTGCACATATGTTTAGACATACTAACCTTACCGAATTATGGAGAACAGGCGAGATGCGGCCTGAAACCCTTAAAGAACGGGCTGGACATGCTCATATACAAACTACTATGCAGATGTACGTGCACCCTTCGGAAGAAGATATTAGACAGGACTGGGAAAATGCAATGACAAAAAAAACGACAGTGGAGTGATGTAATGATTGTATCTAAGTTCAAACCAGATGTTACTAATTTAAAAGTTAGAGAGCTTGTAACGTCTCTTAAATCCCCATGGGGTGATGATGTGTGGTTATTAAGTTCCCAAGTTTTTAGGGAATATGGAAAAATTGAAGAAAAAGGCGTAACTAAAAACTCAACAATTAGGTTTAATTCGCTTCCAAACCTGGTTTCATTGGAAGCCAAGTATTTTCTTTTTCATAGTTTATCAAATTATAGATTTTCAATAAGAACTATATATACATATGGACAAACTTTTAAACGCTTAGGTAGATTTTTAGAAAAATACTATTTCAATATTAATAGTTTTATAGATATTCCTTTTGAAAAAGCTTTGTCCAAATATAAGTTCTTCTTAAGACAAGAAGGGATTAGTTCCATAAAGGCGAATATTCATTTTTTTACTACCTTCTTTGAATTTCTATATAATTTTTATGACATACGAGATGAGTTTGATAAGGACATTTGGGATGTAAGAAATATCCCCCACGCTTCAGTAGAAATTAATTATTCTCGCTTTAAACTTAACTTCGAAAGTATTGACAAGAAGTTTAGAACAGTTGTTAAACAATATTGCTGGTACTCCTTGACGTTTAAATCATCAGGAAGGATTTACAATGCAGACTTAGTTGGAATAAAGTGTTTTTTCAACTTTATTTCTAAACATTTTGGACATTGGAACGATTTGAGTGCCCTTTCAAGAAAAGACTTTGAAAAGTTTTTAGTGTTTTTTCATACAAGCTTTAGGAATTGTACTGATTCAACAAAACATTCTTATATTTCAGGAGTTAAACTTTTCCTTGAGTATCTTCAAAAGAATGAATTACCTATTGGTCCTACCAAACCTATTCTAAGTATTGTTTTCCCAGAAGATATACCTTCAAAAAAGAGAAATCTAAATGAAAATGAAATTAAGTATATACCTGAAGATATTTTGAATCAGCTTCAAAATTTAATAAATTATGATCCTTCTAAGTTAATCCCCAAAATGTCCAGAAAGGAATTAGAGTATGTACCAATTATAGTATTATTAATAGCTACTGGTTGGAGAATAAGTGATATCTTAAATCTAAGATACGATAATTGCCTAATAGTAATTAATAGTGAAAAATACTATCTTCAAGGAGATATAAACAAGACTAAGGTAAATAATCATCGTGTTCCTGTGGATAAAGATGTAGCAATGGTTCTTCAAACGGTAATTGAAAGTACTAAGGCAAAGTCAAATGATCAAAACAATCCTAATCGTTTTCTTTTTGTACGGACAAGGGGAACGCGTATGGGCAGACCGTTTGCCACTACCTCTGTTCAAAGAAATCTAAACAACTGGGCACTTAGATATAATATTGTTGATTCAAAAGGTGGTGCGACACGTTCCTAAGTGAAAAGCTTAGGCATTGTCGAACTTACAGTTCAACAGTGAACTGTC
>NZ_JASNGE010000046.1:0-30009 GCF_030164735.1 Bacillus sp. RB3 | reverse complement strand
CTGTGCAATACAGAGTTCAATCCTTAGTAGCTGCTTAATATATTTGTCTAATTTTTTGGGTTCAGTTCATATTCATAGGAGTCTTTTTATACTTCTACGTTGCTTTTTAAATTGAAGCATTCTTCCCTGCTTCAATTTCTAATGACTCTTCATGCCACCAAAGTGTTTCTTCAGGATCTTCTTTAGCGATTTGGTGTGCTTCTTTTTTCGTTTCTACTGTAGGATATGAACCTTTTAGCGCACGCCCTGAAGTCGTAACGAATAGTACACTAAATACAACTAATCCAATAATACTTACACCTGCTAAATAAAATGCCGGTGCGAGCGGGTTACCAGTTGCATGAACTAAGTATGAACATACGAGCGGTGTTGTTCCACCGAATATCGATACAGAAATATTAAATGAGATCGAAAGTGCTCGATAACGTACATCAGTGAAAAAGAGTGATGGTAATAATGAAGGTAATGTTCCTTCATATACACTTAAGAAGAAACCTAGTACGAAAATACCTGCAAATATAGCTGCAATATGTCCGTTACCTATTAGTAAAAATGCTGGAATTGCAAATACAGTTAAACCAAGTAAACCAATTTGCACAACGCGTTTATTACCAATTTTATCACTTAATTTACCGAAATATAGTGCTAGTGGAATCATAAGTGCCATCGTAATAGAAATAATTAATAAGCCTGTTGTTTCTTCGACTTTAAGTACTTGAGTTAGATAAGAAGGAATATACGAAAGAATCATATAATTTGTAATATTAAAGAAGGCGACAATTACTGTGCTTAATAAGAAGTCTTTTTTGTGATATTTAATAATATCCATGAATGAAAATTGTTCATTGTCTTCAGATTCCTCTTGTGCTTTTTCCATCTCTTCAAAGATTGGAGATTCATCTAGATGACGGCGTAAGTATAAACCGACCAAACCAATTGGTGCAGCTATTAAGAATGGAATACGCCATCCCCAGCTGAGCATTTGCTCATCTGTTAACAATAACGTCAAAATGGTAACAATTACCGATGCAGCAATGTAACCTGAGAGTGTTCCAATTTCAAGACCACTACCGAGTATACCACGCTTTTTATCTGGAGAAGATTCTGCGATATAAACCATTGCTCCTGAATATTCGCCGCCTGTAGAGAAGCCTTGAATCATTCGGGCAACTAAAAGTAGTATTGGTGCCCATACACCAATTTGTTCATAGGTTGGTAGTAATGCGATGAATAATGTAGAAAGTGCCATTAAAATAATAGTAGTACTTAACACGATTTTTCGGCCGTACTTATCTCCTATTCTACCAAAGAATACACCTCCGATTGGTCGAACGAGAAAGGCTGCTGCAAATGTACCGAATGTAAGTACAAGTTGCAATCCACTATTATCAACACCTGAGAAGAATAATTGACTTAAAATTACCGCTAAATACGCGTATAATCCGAAGTCAAACCACTCCATTGCGTTCCCTATACCAGTAGCAATTACTGCTTTCCTGGCTTGTTTAGGATTGACAATATTAACGTCTTGAGGTTCAAAATTTAAATCATTATTTTGTTGCATATAATAAAACAGCTCCTTATTTAATTTAACTTCTTTAAGCACACCTTCTCTTATTGAATAAAATTAATTCGAAGCACTTAAGGAAAAACAACGTCTCCTTATCTGTTATTATTATTTCACATAATTAATTATTTGTCCAATTAAATGCTCTTTTTATATAAAATTAAACCCTGTTTAACTTGTTATAAAATGACGTTTAGCTTATATAATATATACCTTTACACTACAAATGAAACTTTCATTTATTTATATTTATAACGTTTCTATAATTGCTTCCTCTAACTTAGAAATCAGTAACTTTTACTTAAGATTTGCATATATTTAAAAAGTGAACTCATTAACTCGAATTCTGTTTTATTACATTTAACTATAATATTATTATAGTTTTAAAGGAGGCTCTTTTATGTTGGAAATAATACTTTTACTTACTACTGTTTCTTTTCTCTTCATTATTTCTGGATTTTTCATTACCTTAAAACAATATAAAGAAATAAAAAATATAAAGACTATATTAACTACAAAAAAAGAAAATGAGAAAACTACATCCGAAAACTCAATCCCTATGCAACTAGACCTTAGCGTTCTCAATAATTTACTCGCGTCTGGAATAAATAAAGGTTCCAATTCAAGTAATGAAAATTCTAAGTCTGATAAAACTAAATAGTCGTTACGTATATAATAAAATATATATCTCCTATTTTATCTAACCTTATTAATAACTACCTCTGATTAAAAAGGAGACTACTTATGTGTAAAAATCCGATTTCTATTATTATTCGTATACAGCATAACATAAAAGTTTTACCTGAAATTTTGAAAGCCTGTGAACAACTACAGCCTTTAGAAATTATCCTTACTATTAACGGATGTATCGATGATTCCATTGATATTGCACAATCTTACAATTGTAAAATTATCACATTAGAAGAACCGACAGAATCAAATAATTGTTATGTAATTGGTGCCAAAAAAGCAAAAGGTAAGTACCTCTTATTTTTAGATGCAAATTACAATATCCCCCCTTCCTTACTTAAACAATTTCTTCAACCATTACTAGATAAATCAGCTGACTTAGTATTAAACAATTTAGATGATTTTTTTTATCAAAAGCAAAAGCCAACTATAGAAATGATTTGGCAGCAAGTTACGAATCATTTCTTTCATCGTCCAGATTTACATGTTAACTCACTATTATTTCCTCCCTACGCGGTAACAAAGGAAATTCTTGAAGCAATTACTCCAGAAAGTTTATTAAATCCGATATTAGCACAAATGAAAATTATTAAAAATAATTTTCGCATTAGCAATCATTTTAAAATTTCTATACCGCAAATTCCCTCCTTCCCCTCAAAACAACTCATTCGTTATCACCTAGAAGCAATTGAAAATTGGGTAAATATATTACAAGATTCAAGAGGAAACTATACTGATAATAATCGAAGGCGGGATATTATTTTAGAACTTCAAAACGGCGAACAAAGAGCTATATCCAAAATAATTACAGGTAAAGAGTTTTATTCAAATACTTATGGAGATAAACAATTATCCATCATTATCCCTGTTCAAAATGAAGAAAAAACGATAGAATCTATCATTTTTGAGGTGCAGAAATTAAAACCTTTAGAAATCATCATTATTGTTAATGGATCAACAGATAAAACAGAGGAATTGGCGAAGAATTGCGGTGCAACAGTTATTACTTACAAAGAAGCACTCGGCATTGATACCGGACGTGCCGTTGGTGCATATTTTGCAAAAGGTGATATATTATTATTTATTGATGGTGATTTCTTAATTCCTAGTTCTGATTTATTACCATTTGTACAATCTGTTCAAAATGGAACCGATTTAGCTTTAAATAAATTAGAGCACTACTACATGTATCGTGTTCCTTATACTATCGTAACTGCATGTAAGCATGTTGTTAATTTAGCATGTAATCGAAAAGATTTAGGTATGGGCTCCACAACTGCTGTCCCTCATGCTTTTAGTCGAAAATGCATTGATACAATTGGGTTTGATTCTCTTCTTTCACCAACCTTAAGTCAAGTTAAAACAATTTTAGCAGGATTGCATGTACAAAATGTTCATTCTATCGACGTTGACAAGATAAATCGAGTTCGACCAGAAAAACACTTCTCGCAGGAAGGCTACCTTTCATTAGCAACGCAACAAATCATTGGTGATCATATAGAAGCAATTTCTTACCTCATCGAACAAAAAAGAAACACTGAATGCTTTTAATTGTATATTCTTACCACCAAATAATATATGAATTTATTTTAAATATATAGCAAAATAAAAAAGATGGTTGTAACCATCTTTTTTATTTTCACATTAGATCAAAAGAAAAGTAGCAGGCAGGCTTTTCATTTCTGTATCTTTCTTAAGAAGTTTGAAAATAGAGGCTTGTTAATGAAGAGTCAACACTTAAATCATCTTTTAGTGCAATTGAGAAACATGCAACTAATGGTAAAGTAATAACAATTGATCCACTAGGACTAATTACAATAGTAGGACTTGTCCCACATGTGCCTCCACAATCGACTACTGCATCAATTCCACTACCAGGGGTAATTGTAATTTTAAGACACACATCTAAACAAACATTATTCGTAGTACATGCCATAACTCTCCCTCCTTTCTTTTAACAATATATGCAGTAAATTAAATTCGGACACGACTCTCTTACTAAGTCTTATAAATTAGATGTTATTTTATTATTAACTGCATAGAAAATTAACGTTTTATTAAACTATCTAAATCAACTAAAAAACTCAAATCATCCTTTACTGAAATAGAAACACATATAATAAACGGTATTACATTAAAATTAGATAAACATTCATCATTGCACCTTACGAATATTTCTGCCCCACCATTTGGATTGACTTTAGTTTCTAAAGAAATATTAAAACAACTTTTATTGATGCAAGACAAAATATTCCCTTCTTTCTTATATCTAATATCTATTTATCCACAAATAAAAATACAACTTTATTTACCCTTTACCTTCCATACTTAAAATAAAAAAGATAAAAGCTTCTTCATATATAAAGAAGCCTTTACCTTTTAGTTACTTGTTCATTTACTATCAGTCAGTGAAACATGCTCTTCACTTGTACCTGAGCTAAAAATAATAAAAATTTTTGATTTTAGTTTCATTGCAATACTAAATATCGTCAAGTTGCATAAATGAAATGTTTAAGTTACTCATTCAATAGACAAATTTACCTTTTAAAATAAATCTTTAAAATCCTTATTCTTCAATAAATATGAAAGTCCTTCTAAATGATCCCCAGTAATTCTCAATACAGCTGGTGGATGTCCTATCGTCGCAAAATGCTCTTGTGGCCGAATACGATTTGGTTTCATTACATCTACAAAATGGACACATCCGACTTTATACCCTTCTAATATTGCCTTTACTTGTGCAATACACGCTGTGTGAAGAGTGTCCCAGCCAATTCCCTCTAAACATTTTCTACTAATAGCATGGGGAACAGCAATTGTAGATCCTACCCCTAAATCTTTACGGTTACAAGCAATATTCAACATATATTTATATAAACTTACAATATATAGAGGAAATCTAAGATTTAAATTTAAATCATTTAAAACCATATCAACACCATCCGCAACAGCTTGCGTTAACGGATGAAGATCTTTTGCTGGAATAGCAAAATCAGCATCAATAAAGAGAAGTATATCCCCTGTGGCTTCTTGTGCACCAATTGCCCGTCCTACATCATGCCCTAATCTTTCTTCATAAACAATTACTGTTGCCCCTGATTGCTTAGCGATTACTTCTGTCTGATCTGTTGACCCATTAATGACAACAATTATTTCTTTCGGTTCAATTTTTCTTGCCTCAAGAATAACTTCTTTAATCGTTGATTCTTCATTTTGTGCTGGTATAATAATTGATAACTGTTTTCCATTATAAATTGATGAATTCATTCCCCATCCTTTATGGAAACGTGAATAATTCTTTTGTTTTTTTAACTGCTCTATAATTTCTCTTTTTCTTCCTCCATCTGTATAGTTACCTCTATCATCTTTTCGTTGTAACCAACTCTCCAAAGCTTTTATATTTTCTTTAATCTCATATACTTCTAATTTAGTTAATTCATTTTTATAGAAAGAGGTTTCGTTTGCGGGCATATTATTCAAGGAGGTGTTAGTGATGGCTGACGAGGATTGTAGTCGCCACCCTTTCTCAATAAGAGTGACTTGGGACAGAATAGGGTTCTGCAAGATATCATATCCAATGTCTTCAATTGCTTTTTTAGTAATAGCATATGGCATAGATAACATCGAATCATATTTTAAATCCATACGCCCCAATACATCGTTTACTATTTTTCTATACACCATAGCAATACTTGGCCATTCTACTCTCATCTTTTCAAAACATACGGAGTCTATGTTATTTAAGATTACATCCTGTTCCTTTTTCAGTATCGGTTCTATAAATCGCTCTAATTCTACCGAAAAAATAACATCTTCCCCATCTAAAAATAAGACTACATCACCATTGGCGATTTTTGCCCCATGAACTGGTGCTTTCCGTTTACTTTTCTCCTCAATCACAACAACGTTACTTTCAACAAATGTTGGTATAGATTGTATCGCACTCATTCTATCATCAGCTACAATAATAATTTCTATTGGTTTTATATGCTGCACTTTATTTAAAATTTGATTCAATTTTGATTTTTCTTCTCCTAAAACTATAACGACTGATAGGTCCACTTCTTTTTGTTCTTCTTTTACAGTCTGATTAGGTTTTACTTTTTTTATATATTCAATTGTTTCACTCTTCCCTACAGCTGCATGCCCTGCTTTTTTATCAAAATATAAGTCAATTATAATTTGATTTACTTCCGTGTCTTTATCAAGTTGCTCTAATTCAGAAATAAATGGTAGTAAATGATTTTGCACATCAAATTCACACGCGAAATTTTGTAAAAAATAAATATTCGGTACATATTTAATGTGATTAAAAAATTTCACAACATTAATTCTTTCGCCAAATTTCTCCTCAATTTCTTCTCTTGATAAATTTGGATAAGACAAATCGAAAACTAGATTTATTGGTACAGGTATCCATTTTAATAAATTTGTTTGAGGATTATTAATTAAAGCTGTGGAGCCCTTAACGAATCCAGCTAAAATTAAAGACATAAATCCTCCCCCGGAACTGCCATAAAACAACACATTTTTCGAATCAACTTTTAACTTTACAAATACTATTTCTAAAATATTTGCTATATCTTGTAAATAAAATCTATTTAACTCTCCCTGTCCCCAGCCTAAAGATAATTTTCCAAGATATAACGTAGGGTCATTATAATATATAACAGTATCTTCAAATTCATCCATCCAAGAATGTCGATGAAAAATAGGTGGACCAATTGGCTGTTCTTGAAACCCACCTGCTCCGGATCCAAAAACAATAGTGTTAGAAGCATCGGGCTTAATACGAATTAAAAATTCATACGTTACTTTATCCCAATCAACCTTGAGTATAAATGGTTCTGTAATTTGAAAATCCATTTGCCATAATTGTTCATATGAAATGTTAATTTTTTTGTACTGGTCTAACAGTTTAATCACCCTTTCCATCTATTTCAAGATGTTCTATTAAGTAAGAGAGAGCTTCAACGTGATCACCAATTATTCTTAATACTGCCGGAGGATGTCCATTGTGACTTACATTCTCCATTAAACGAATTCTATTCGGTTTTACAACATCAACGTAATGTACACATTCTACTCTATACCCTTGTAATATAGCTTTTACTTGTGCAAGACTAGGGCATAGTAAGCTTTCCCAGCCTATTGCATCTAAACATGATCTACTCATAGCATGTGGAATTGCTACTAATGAGCCATTGCTTAATTCTGGACGATTATATGCTAAATTAAGCATATATTTTACGACGTCTACAACATAAAACGGAGGATGTAACATCGGATTCAAATCATTTAATGCTATGTCTACACCAGCTGAAACTGCTTTTGTAAAATGATGCAAATTACTTCCTGAAACACTAAAATCACCATCAATAAATAAAAGAATATCTCCTGTAGCTTCAAGCGCTCCAATAGCACGTCCAACATTATGACCAAGTCGTTCGTTATATTCAATAATAGTAACACCAAGTCTTTTAGCAATATTAGCCGTTTGATCTGTCGAACCATTTACAACGACAATTATTTCTAGTGGTTCTATTTTTCTCGCCTCAAGTATTACTTGTTCTATAGTCTCTTCTTCATTTTGTACTGGTATAATGACAGAAAGTTGTTTCCCGTTATAAATTGAAGAATGCATTCCCCAGCCTCGATGATACGAAGGATACTGCTTGCTTTCACCTAATCTTTGAATAATATCTCTTCTTTTTCCTGCATCAGTAAAACCTACTCTTCTTCCCTTTTTCTCTATCCATTTGGATATACCAATTAAATATTTTTCCACTTTCTCTTTTTCATTTTCTAATAATTCTTTTTTAAATAAATACCCTTCTTCTTCTTCTAACATTTCATCTTTAGATAACGTTCTTATTGCATATTGATTGTTAATCCGCCAGCCTTGATTCACTATGTTCATATGAGCTAGAACGATATCTTCCATATAATTAAAGCCGATGTTTCCCACTACTTCCTTCGTAAGCGCATATGGTAACGAAAGTATTGAATTGCTTTTTAAATCTGGTCGACTTAAAATTTCATTTAACATTTTTCTCCATACAATATCCATATTTGGACATTTATCAACTTCTATAAATTTATCTATTTTGTTTAATACTACATCAGCCTGATTTGTAACGACTGGCTCAATAAAATTCTTCATTTCATTTGAAGATAATAAAAAATTACTATCTACAAATAACAATACATCTCCTTTTGCTGCCTTTACAGAAGCTTCATACCCATCATAATACGTACTATATTTATCCATCAAAACAATATGGCATTTATGTTTCTTTGCTATTTCATACAAATTACTTCTATCGTTAGGAACGAAAATTATAATTTCAAGAGGATTTAGCTTCCATATAGATTGAATTGACTCTTCTAATATTTGCTCTCTTTCACTATACAAAATAATAACCGTTAACGATTTCATTACACGCCCCCTTTACACATCATGTGACATAAAATATTAAGTATTACCATTTCCTGTGAATTCGCTACTTTATTAACATATTCAAAAGTGAATTATACTGTGTAAAAACAACCGTCTATTTTTGAAAATATAAGTTCTGCACTTACCTCTTTTCTCTTATCATTGTTTGTTACAACTCTCACCATTTAAAAATAAAAAAGTCCTAATTTCTTTAGGACTCTTTTAAATAAACTTATCAATATTATTAATTTTATATACTACCTTTTTCCATGTTATACCGCGATCTTTTGTAGTAAATATTTCTTTTTTATTACACGCCCAACCTTTACGCCGATTAAAAAAATGCAAACAAAATACATTTTTTAATAATGGATTGCTTGATACTTTAATCCATTTTGCTCCTTTTTTTATTATTTGATACACACTCCCATTTTCACTATTTATAACCCAGCCATAATAGGAACTAAAAAACGAAACAGCCACTTTACTAGTATTTATTGTTTTATTTGAAATATGCCACGAATTCCCCTTATCAAATGAGTAATTCATTAAAAATACATCATCATTCATTTTAGTTGGTATTACTAATAAGTTATTTTTATAGATTGCTTTATAAGCCATAGCAGTCCCATTATTAATTCCTTCAAGACTTGGAATATCTTTTATAGGATGCCAACTTTCCCCACCATTTATTGTTTTAAATACCGTTGATGTTTCATAATGTTTTTGTAGTGAAATAAACCCAATTAGATCGTTTATAAATGTTATCCCTGAAATACTATCACTAATACTTATATTTTTTATTATTTTCCATAATTTCCTTTTCGTTTTCAAATAGTATAAATTATGTTCAAATTTATTTGATGCAAGCTTTCTAGATAATACAATCCATATTCGTAGCATGCAATTGAACTTGAACATCAGTCGATTTCTCCCAATCTTCTTCAACCGGTAAAATAAACTCACTCCATCTTTCTCCTCTATTAACTGTATAAAATATAGCTGGCAATAAATCGTCATTCTTTTTTGTTAAACCATATGCCCAAGAGCTTCGAGCGTTTATTGGATACCCAAATAATACAATTGAATTAAGAGGATTGACAATATCCCATTCTACTCCTCCGTTTCGAGTATATAAGATAGCCTGCTTTTTATTTGTATATTGAATACTAGCCCAACCATATTTATCCGTTCTCATTTGTAAAGAAGTAAATTGAATATCATTATTTTCCAATATATCACCTCATTCTTATTATTTATATATTCGTATGCTATTATTTTCAAAACGTTCTATCATTAGTTATTTAAACCACCCGCTTTATCTACTATCTTTATACTTACTTTCCCTTTTCTTCACCACTCAAATATAACGAAATTCCTTCTATTTTTCCGTTATCATATACAAACGACTATATTTTACAAAATTCAACTATAAAAAATGCACCCCAATTGTAAACTATCCCCAACAATTAGAGTGCACTTTATATAAAATATAGCTTTTAATTTTTAAGCACTTACTACAGTAGCAACCTTATCCATACAAGTAATAAATTGAGTAATAAATGTATCAATTTCTTCTTTTGTAATTATATATGGAGGAAGTAAACGGATGATATTCCCTTGTGTTACGTCAACTAATATCCCTTTCTCCATTAGCTCTACCTGTAATTTTTTCACATTTTCATTTGTATCATTTAAACTAATTCCAAACATCATACCAGCATGACGTACTTCCTGAATATAATAAGAGTTTTCTTTCTGAATTTCTTGTAATTTATCATTTAAATATAGTGACGTTTCATACGCTTCGTGCATTAAACCATCTTCAATCAATGTGTTTAATACCGTTAACCCTAAAGCCGTTCCCATTGATGAATGAGCAAACGTTGTCCCGTGATCTCCTGGTGAAAATACATCACATAACTTTTTGCCTACAATAATTCCTCCTAGCGGTATCCCGCCTCCTGCTCCTTTACCAATTTGAATAATATCTGGTGTAATATTAAAATTTTGATAAGCAAATAGTTTTCCCGTTCTACCCATACCACTTTGAACTTCATCAACGACAAGAAGTACATTATATTTTTCACATAAATATTGAACACCATGTAAATATTCACTTGATAAAGGATAAATCCCCCCGCTTCCTAAAACAGGCTCTAGCATAATCGCGATTGGTTTTTCTTTAATAATAGTCTCCTCTAATTGGTCTATATTTTCGCGCTCTACTTCATATACAGGAATCGATGTTTTAGGGAAATTTTGATATACACTTTCTTGTCTCGTAAAATGAAGTGCCCCTAACGTACGCCCATGGAAACTATTCTTCAGCACTACAATTCCTTCACGTTCTTCATTCGTATTAGCTCTATATTTATCAATTAATTTCAAAGTTGTTTCTGTCGCTTCCGTACCAGAGTTTGTAAAAAAGACCTTTCCGTTTTTTAATGAGCAATCCACTAATTTCTTTGCATATTCAATCGCAACTGGATTTAAAAAATGAAACGGCAGATGCAACGATTTTGTAACTTGTTCCATTGTCGTTTGTACAATTTTCGGATGATTATACCCTAATACGTTCACTCCCACTCCAGAAAATAAGTCTACATACTCTTTACCATCTACATCATAAAGCTTGCACCCTTCTCCTCTTTCTATCGCAACCTTCGTACGACAATACGTAGACATCATATATTCTTTATCTAATTGAAACCAATCCGACATGTTAAATTCCTCCTATTTATTTTCCCTGTTTATTTCTGTTCATTCTCTATAAACTCATGTATAAATTCATTTTTCAGATTAAAATTTTAATAGTAATTTTCTTCACGATATTCATTTTTCCATAATTTCTTCTATTTCAACAGGTCCACTACATACACGTTTTTTTCATCTAGCGGTCTGTTACTACTTGGCATATCATACATAATCAAGATTATAAAATCATATTTAGTAACAATAGACGAAATAAATTTGGAGGCTATATCGATGAATGAAAACTATGATAAACAGGGGCAATCTTTACTAGGGAATCACTTTAATGAAAAAGGTGAACGTAATGAACAAGCTACCCTTCACTCTCAAACAGTTGGTTCACGTGGACCCGTTCTAGAGCAAGATAGTGTACTTCACGAGACGTTACAAGAATTTATTCATGAAAAAATTTTAGAAAGACCTGTTCATGTAAAAGGATTTGGTGCGTTCGGTTATTTTCAAACGATATATTCGATGTCTGAACATACTAAATTAAGTTTTTTACAAAATTCTAATGAGAAAGTTCCTGTTATGGTGCGATTTTCGTTAGCTGTTAGTACGAAAGGAACACCGGATACTGCTAGAAATGTACGCGGTTTTTCTACAAAATTTTATACAAAAGAAGGCATTTTTGACCTTTTATGTAATCACATTCCTGTTTTTTCTGTCCGTGATCCGATGCGTTTCCCTGAAACGATTCAAGCATTATTGCCTTCACCTAAAAATAACTTAATAGACCCTAATAGATTTTGGAGTTTTGTCGCTAAAGCACCTGAATCTATTCATTTTGTTGTCCGTTTATACTCTAATAATGGTACGGCCAAAAGTCTTCGCCACATTCCAGGACATAGTGTTAATACATATGTATGGAGAAATGCGGAAGGTAATCGAAAGTATGTAAAGTATCATTGGTACCCGTTTGAAGGTGTACAGTACATTACTAGTAAAGAAGCAATTAAACTAGCTGCCGAAAATCCTGATTATAGCGGGAAAGATTTATATGATGCTATTGAAAATGGTAAACCAGTGGAGTATGGTTTATACGTCCAGCTCATGGATCCGAAAGATGAAGCGCACCTTTCTTATGATCCTTTAGATGACACAAAAGTATGGGATGAACAAACGTATCCTCTCATACCAGTCGGGAAAATGGTATTAAATAAAAATCCTGAAAATTTTATGGAACAAGTAGAAAAAGTCGCATTCTCCCCTTCTAATTTACTGGATGGTGCAGAACTATCAGATGATAAAATGCTGCAAGGGCGCGCTAACATTTACAGTGATTCACAAAGAAGAAGAATTGGTCCCGAATTTCGTAAATTAACGATTAACCAGCAGCAAGATTGGACACCTGCTAATCAAATTACAACCGGTGAAGGAAGGTACGTTGAAGGTAAACTTGAAAGAGCTTCTATAACGAAACAGGATGACTTTACGCAGGCTGGTGAATTTTATACGAAGTTACAGCCAATAGAAAAAGAACATCTCGCTGAAAACTTAGCTAGTGATTTGAAAGTTATATCCGATGATATTAGGGAGATCGTTTTGGGGTATTTCAATCAAGTATCAACTGATTTGAAAACAAAAATCGAGACAAAAATGAAAGAGCATTAAGAAGATTAAAACATGCTTTACGAATGAGAATTCAGATCTATATTAATTATTTTCTTATCAAAATCCAATGAGGTTATTTAATTTAAAAATATAAAGCCAACATATCCCTGTTCTATAATTAGAACAGGGATATGTTGAATTAGTTTAATGTTTAACATTACATACTTTATTTCGCTAAAAAATGTAATAAGTAGCCTTTCAAAACAAACTATAGTAAACTATTTTACTTGTACCGTATAATTCCCTGTTCCACCACCATACTTATATACACTTAAGTAATATTTCCCTGGCTTTGCATTATAATTTCCAAGCAATTTGTTCCCATCACGTTTTGTTGCATAAGCTACATAATTATTTAAATCTGATTCAGAATATAATACCCAGTTCAATCCAAGATTTTGTTCGTTCGTAACAGAAATTTGTAAATCTTTTTGATCCTTTACATCAATAACAAATTTATCCCCCTGATCTTGATCGCTCAAGGTTCCTCTTAACAAAATATTCAAAGATAGTGGGTTTGCTGTTTCAAATGAATTATTCGGTTCTTTTTCTACAGCCGTACCTTCTTCCGTATTCACTCCGCTAAACACAACATCATATTCAAATTGCCCAGCATTATTTACACGGTAATTTACAAAATAAGCAGTCAATGTTTTATATCCAGTCCACTCTTTTCCTGAAAGACGTTTCAACATATCATTCGTTGCTTCATTCATCACTTTCCAGTCCTCAACTTCTCCTTTAGCCGCACTTCCTGTATATGTCCCCTGTAGTGTAAATGTATTAAAGAATTGTGATTTATTCTTTGTTACTTTCACATCTTTTAATTTCGCTTCATTCGTAATATCTGACGTAACGTCCGAAAGCGATTTTGGATCATGCTGAGTTAAATACTCATCTGATACTTGTGGAATTGTATACTTATCACGATTATCAATAAGCATTTGCATATAAGATTGATATTCTTCATTTAACTTATTATCTTTGCTTAATGTAGCACGGTATTCATCGTAACTTGAAACATTATTTGCGCGAATTAAATCATGTACTTTATCGAACATTTCTGGGCGCTTATTATACATATATGATTGCAGTGCAAACGAATAATTATAAAAATCCCACGTTCCATATTTCGCATTTAATGTTTGTGATGCTGTATAACGTTTTGCAGGATCATTAGATAACCCACCAATTATACTTTTTCGTGGTACTACACTATCTAATCGCGTTGCACCTGCAAAGAACTCTGCATTCCCTTCTTCAAACCATGTTAAACGTTCATTTTGATACATTTCCCCTTGGCCCCATAATCCCTGAACTTCGTACCTTCCCTGTAAGTAGTGCGTAAATTCATGGCGGAACAATTCTTCCAGACTATAAATACTTTGCTCTGGTGTACGTTCATATGTAAAGAAAGTCCCTGTCCCTTCAATATAAATCCCACCATTATTCGTTTCATATCCGTACAGTTGACGATTAAATTGATACTCATCTGGGCTATTATAAATAACCATCGTTAACACATCATCAGCATGTCCACTTTCA
Source organism: Bacillus sp. RB3 (assembly GCF_030164735.1). Taxonomy (NCBI): domain Bacteria; kingdom Bacillati; phylum Bacillota; class Bacilli; order Caryophanales; family Bacillaceae; genus Bacillus; species Bacillus sp. RB3. The sequence continues at coordinate 15,400 of NZ_JASNGE010000046.1, read as the reverse complement.
AGTGGTTTATCGCTACCAACTGTACGATAAAATTGAGAACGCACCTCTTTTGCCGCCCAGTATAGACGTTTAATTTTCTCTTCGCTAACTTTATCCCCAGCTTTAAAGACAATTGCACCATCATCAAACGTATACGTTTTCGGTAAATATTTCTTTTTACCCTCTTCTCGAATTTGATCTAAATTTACAGTTTTTCCATTCGCATCTATTCCTCCATAATTTGTAGTAATTTGTTCTGCCGCAACAAAGTATTGCTCTCCTAAATATGGATAAATTCGCATTGCATCTGTAACAACTTGTTGTCCTTTTGTGGGCGTGCTATGAAGCTTGCCCAATCGGCCAGCATAGTAAATTCCATTATTAATTAACCATCCGTTTTTATTTGTTACTGTACCAAGTAGTGCAAAACGATTTATTTCATTAATAAAGTTATCAATATTTCGAAACCACATCGTATCTTTTGGCTCTTTTCCAGTCGTGTACATATCCGTCTGAATATCAAAGTCAATTCCCTTCATCAACTCATATATAGCGTCTCCTTTTGTTCGGTCTTCAATGAAAGTTGCAAGATTATCGTTATATTGTTTAAAAATTTCACCTGCATATAAAACCGTTTCAACATCTGCTGATGCATTTCCAATTAATTTTCCATATGATGCAATTACTTTATTTTGTTCTGATGTACCAAGTTTGAAATTTGGATTTTTTGCAATTGTTTTTAAAGCTGGTAAACATTTATCATGGTAGCTACGCTCATTTAGTTTGCTTAATTCATCATGATAAAAACCTAAATAAAATGCTGCACGTAGAGCTTCTACTAATGTTTCAATTCCTTTTGAATCATCTTTCGTATAAGTTTGTCCTTGTTCTTCTAGTTTATTAATAATTGCTTGCATTCGACTATCATCTTGATAGAATTTAAGACTATCACTATTAAACTGAAATAATTCCGGAATTTGATACCATTTAATTGTCACAAGAAGATCAGTTAATTGTTTGTTATTTAATTGATTTAACTCAGCCATTGAATACTTTTTTTCTTCAGCTAACGGTTTAATATTATCGGTTGGTGCTAGTGGACGCTGCGATAAATCCGCTAATTTTAACCGTTTTGTAAAAGATGCATTTTCTTGTACTTTTGAAGAGTGCGCCAATTCATTAACAGATTTCTGTATTCCTACCGGCTCCATTTGTAATACGTTCTTCACGTTTTTCTCTTTTGTCTCTGCTTGAATTTGCAAACCATTACATGTTATTGTCACTAATCCAACACCAAGAATCCACTTAGAAATTTTCGAATATTTAACCATACCATTGCCCCCTAATGATTTAAATGAAAATTCAGAATTTTAAAATCGAAAAAACCACTTATTTGTATGTATTTACAGTTCCCCTATAAATACAACTATGATTAATAATGCAATAGTAGCTTGTTTTATACTATTACGAGTACAGATTCCTTACATACAATCTCCCTTCCTTACATGTAATACAAGCAAAAACCGTGCCAATCATATTTCTTATGAATAGCCAACATTCTTTTATAAATACTGTAGAATAAAATATACATAGGTGTTTCGGCAATGTATAAATCATTTGACACAAAATCTAATGTTTATGAAGAACAAATTCATTGAATGTTATAAATTCATTAGGCAGTAAATAATCCCCAATTATTAAATCTCTCAAAAAAAGGTAAATAAACATATTCCATAAAGCTAATATGTTTGTTTACCTTTTTCTATTTCAAATCAACAGCAAAATATCGTTGAATAAAAACAGCATGAATAAGTATTTTGTTATTCATTTCTCTTTTTCATATAATCTTTTTCACATTGCAACGGCTTAAATTTCACTTTTTTCCCTTTCTTCTTTTTCGTTTTTATAACGAGCCATTCCCCTTTTTCAACGTCTAGTTTTAGGCGTTTCATTACATTGATATTATCTTTTTCTTTATAAAGTAAAAATGCTTCTTGCGCCCTCACAAATAGGCTGAGCTGTTCGCTAAATCCACCACTATCATAAATTTTAGTTAGCGAAGTATAATAAGAATCATTTTCCTTTCCACCATACATCAAATGAGCAGCCTCCAGATCTCTTTTACTTACTTCCCAAAAACTATGTTCATCAATATTTAAATTAAATGTGGATTTAATGTCCTGTATTATATTCTTCACATACTTTTCATCTCTAACTTTTCTTTCTTCGAGACAATCCGAAGATAACTCTGGTGCATCTGATTGGGAATGTACAACGTGTTGTATCGATACACACAGAATAAATACGCTTAAAATGTAAAATATTTTTTTCATATTTACATATCACCTCAAATGATTTAGATACTATATCATTTGAGGCTTACAATATTCTTATGCTAATAATAAGAAAGATCCTATAAAATAAAATTTTTATAGGATCTTTCCTTTTAATATTGCTTTATCAAATTCACGGGCGGGGCAACTACCTTACTACTTTTCACATCATATAATCCTATAGGTGTTACTCGTATAAAAGGCAAGTGCGTCGCAGAAAAGAATAAAATTGTAAATGCTGGATCATCATACGCGTAGCCACGCTCTTGTAGTAATTTCACCATCTGTTTCTCTTCCTGTATTAATTCTCTCATTTTTAAATTAGACATAATCCCGAGCAATGGTAATGCTATTTCGTGTAACACTTCATTGTTTTCTACTATGACCATTCCACCACCGAGCTCTTTTACTCTACGAAAAGCTGTAAGCATATCTTCTTTTCTTTTTCCGATAAGAATGATGTCACCTGTACCAGAATAAGAGCTAGCAAGCCCACCTAGTTCTTTTGCAAAACCTTTCACAGCTATATTCACTTGCCAACTGCCATCACGAGCAATCATCATAAGGAAACATTCATCATGATCTGTGGACAATTCATCACAGTCTATATTGATTTCACTAGTGTATGGTTTTGTAATAACGTTATTTAATAAGTGTATCCCCGTTTTATTAGAGAAAATCATATCCTCTTTTTCTATTGACCAATCTAATGATAATGGAGTTACTTTATGTTTACTCCAGTCTATATGTAATGCCTCATGTGTATTTACACCGTCACGCTTCACCCATTTCCCCTTTGCAAGGACACTAATTGGTACTGGGTTTTCTTTACTTTCTAAAATATTGATATTAGCAATTCTACCTGTCGCAATCGAACCATGTACATGTTCCATATTATAATAACGAGCAATATTATAACTTGCCATATCGTATGCATCTATTACTGGCACTCCTTGTTTTATCGCGGTAGAAATCATAACGTTTGTCATTCCATTCTCATAAAACGAAGGATGTGAGCCGTCTGTTGTAAAAAAGAATCTATCAAACTGCTTTACACCTAGTTCCAACAATTCTTTCAGTAAAACTTCTAAATCTGGGCGGATTGAAGAATTTCTTAGGGAAACAGTGTAACCTTGCATAAGACGAGTGAAAGCTTCCTGCCCTGTCATCGCTTCATGATCACAATCTGTACCTAACAGTTTTAACTTCGCTAAAGTCGTTTCAGATGCACCTGGAAAATGTCCTTCTACTTTCTTCTGCAATCGCTTCGTTTCCTGCATCCAAGTTAACATTTCATCATCGCCATGTAATAGTTTTGGCCACGCTGTTAGTTCGCCGCCTTGAAGAACTGCTTTATGCTTAAGCCATTCTATTATTTCTTCACGATTAAATAAAGTTTCCCCGTTTTGCAATTCAGTTTGTCCATCAAAACGACACCACCAATACATACTTGCTGGAATCTTTTCAAATTCATCTAATAAACGAAATGCTTCTTCACGTTGTAATGTGAAAAATAAAGTTAAATTATCATTAATAAAAGTTGTTGTCCCAAACTGCATCGCATGATTCGCTAAAGTTTCAGGATTATATAATTGATATGGATGTGCATGAGGTTCTATGTAACTTGGAACTACATACTTTCCATCACAATCAATGACTTCACATTCATGCAGTTGCACTGGCAGCTTTTCCCCTACATAAACAATCCGGTCATCATAGATCCAAATATTTGCTTGCATCCACTCGCGCATATAGGAATTTAAATAAGTTGCGTTCTTACATAAAATGTGCGGACTTCTTTTACCATCTATTACTTCAACATGCTCTCGTAATTGTTTATTACTCCATTTATAATGATTTTCCCCCATTGTATTCAACTCCAAATCAACTCATAATTATTTTGATTAAAACGAGAAATACTTAACTAACTAAAGTATTTTCCATTCATAACTCCCCAATTGGCGCCCCTATATCCTTCATTATATTTAATAATTTTAAAAATAACAATTTTCAGAACTGCATACCTTTTTTATCCAAAATAAAAAGAATGTCATGTAACTGACATCCTTTTTATTTTTATCGTAAGCATTAAGATTGATTTTCACTTTGAAATACACTTGATGCCATATCATAAATGCAACTACTGTCCATAGTTGCGAACTTAAAAAAGCACCTCTTTTAAATATAACTATAACAAAATTCCATTCACTTTCTTTTCATCTATTTATTAAATTCAATTTGCATCATTTTATTAAACTGCGGAACAATATCGACCCCACCTATAGAGTTGAGACTGATAGCCAATGTATGTTTGCCTCCAATTACTCCCCCAGCAAAAGTTGTAAATCCAGGAATTCCTCCTCCATGCCCCCAAACTGAAACACCGTTTGGAAGTTTAGTCTCATAGATTCCAAGACCGTATGCGTCACCAACCCCTTTTCCTTCTATAGGAATTGTAGTAAGCATTTCTTTTAGCTCGCGCTCCTTCAGTAACTTACCACCGAGTAAAGATGAAAAGAACTTATTTAAATCATCCGCATTAGAAATCATATCTCCAGCTGCATTAGCTAAACTCGGATTATAATAAGTAATATCTTTCAACTCGCCTGTTCCTTCCATTTTCACATATCCACGAGCATGATTCTTTCCTGGGATGACGGGTGAATTTCCTGGTAAAAACGTATTTGATAGGTCCAAAGGTTCAATAATTCGCTTTTCGATTTCTTCCGCATAACTATTTCCGGTTATTTTTTCAATAAGCATTCCTAGTATTACGTATCCTGTGTTTGAATACAACCAGTCTTTACCCGGCGAGAAATCTGGAGGCAGCGAAAGGCCTATTTTCACTATTTCTTCTGCTGTATACGTTTTTTTCGAATTCATTATGTCCGCGTCTTTTGACTTTAAGTATTCAGCGATACCACTCGTATGATTCAAAAGTTGTCGTATCGTAATTTGATTACCATCATACCCATTTCCTTGCACGAGACCTGGTAGCCACTTTTCAATTGGATCGTCAAGTTGTAAGCGATTTTCTCCTACTAATTGAAGCACAGTCGTCGCAGTAAACGTCTTCGTCACACTACCAATTCGAAAGCGATAATCCGAATTCACCGGTTTCTTTGTACTTAAGTCCGCCACGCCAGCAGTAAAACTACTAGTTTTTCCGTTGTTAGACGCCTTAGCTAATATTCCTACAGCACCAAGCTGTACTGTTTCCTGCATTACTTGTTTCCAGCCATTACGATTCTTTTGATCATGTACTTGTGACGAACTAGAAATATTTTGAGTTGACTCTGCAGTCACAGTAAAACCAGGTGTAAATAGAGCAGTACCCGCTAATAAAACTGCAAAACTTGCTAACTTAATTGAATTACATTTTTTCATAAGGCTTTCTCTCCTCCATTAATATCGGATTGATTCAAGCTATACTTTCATCCTATATGATAAATCTCTCTTTTTTCTTATCCATTCCTTACGAAATACTTACGTTTAAATTTAAATACGGTAAACTGAGGAAGAGTTATGCATGCAAATAAAAAGAGAACATGTTTTCATTTTTTATGTAAACATGTTCTCTTAAACATTTAAAATTCTATATCAACTTTTCATCCTATTCTTTACACAACTAATTTATATTCCTTTTTACCAGCCCGCACTAGCATTCATACCATTTCCAATAATAGAAAGTAATAGCGGCCATAATACTGGTCCCAATGTAAGAAATACATTTAGAAGTATGAGCATTCTATATCCAACGGTGAAATTGTGATTTTTACGATTAACAAATACTAAACTGATTAATGATATTATAGTTGTTAAAAATAATACTAACATTAGCAACCAATACCACACCATTAAACTAAGACTCCATGGTGTTAATAGCTCATGTATGATACAAAATGTGATTCCTAATACAGAAAAACTAAAACTAGTCACCGCTGTTTTTATAAGCCATTTATTTATTTTTTATCGTATGTATTTTTACAATATAAATCTATTAAAGTATATAAAGATAAATATGCCATTAATACACCTATCCAAGACAATAACCAGTCTCCGTCTCCTTTGAATAATACGTACAGTAACCAACACATACCTACTGCTGAAAAAACAAAGGAAATAAGTATGCTTTTTAATACCGATTTCATTACATTTTCACACCCTTAAAAAATCAAAAATTAATTATGATTTATAAAAATTAAGTATAGGTTAACATGTAATGAAGTATAAGTAAATAAAGTTAATTTTATTTACCTATTTGAATACGGTTTCATATAAGAAAATAATTCATGTTAATCAAATTTCCATATAAAAAAGAAAAGGTGAATATTTATGTATCCACCTTCCCATCTCCCTCTACCCACTTCATTATTTCTTCCACATCTAAATCCGTATACGTCTTTTCACCATAACGAGCAGACTCATATAACGAGATAATATCCCTTGTTCTACAAATTCTTTTTAACCATTGTTGCATCGTTTCATAGGACCTTCTCTGTTCATGAAATGGTAATGTTCTTTCCCATTCAACTAACGTTTTTCTTATCTTATCTGTCGGTAACGGCTGTTCTAACTGATGAATGACTTTTTCATTCTTTATGCTTCTTACCGCAGTTTGCTTTGTAATCAATTCTTTCTCCTGTACTATTTCTGTTTTCGTCAATTTTTTCCTAATATACTTGTAGATGGCATATATAATTGATATTGCAATTATCACATAAAAAGCTATAGTAATCCATATATTTGAAAGAACAGAAAGCACGTCACTCCATAGACTTTCTCTTTCGAAAGGTTGAAATTTTTTACCCGTTTTCGTTCTTATACCTGTATCTTCTACTTCTTCATATTCATCTTCATCTATTTTGGAATCATCAAAATTTTCACCTATACTAGTAAAGTCATAATTTCTTTCCGATATTGTCTTAGTCTTACTGAAAAAACGCTCTTTTACTATGTCCTGTACATACACAACACCTTGTGATAACGTTATCGCACTAATCGCAAAGAAAAGTATGATTAAAGTTCTTACACTCCATAACTTCACTTTCATATGCCGCTTTTTATTCACCATGACATAAGCCCCTTCTTATTCTTTCATTACAATCCATTTATTCGTTCTACTGTATTTCTTTGGTGAAGTACCAATAATTAAAGGAACCGCATCCAGTTCCTTTCGACGAAAGCCTGCTGTGTAAAAGTAAGAAGAAGATATAGGCGTATCTTGGTCTGATATCGAGGCAAGTACCTTTAATACATTTTGCAAATGTTTCCGATTATCCCCATTTTTTATATGTAGCAAACCGTTATCTTTTACACTATTGATCCATACTTCAAACGAACAGTTTTGCATGAGCAATTGTTTACATATACCCGCCGTTAATTCAATTAGTTCCTCTATATCATTTCGCAAAGAAACACCACTTTTATTTTGCAAGTTGAGATAAATCGCGTATTTATCACATTGTGTTCGCTCATACTTTTTCGCAGTTAGCGTCCCTGTTTTCGCTGTTGCACTCCAGTGGATGGAACGAAAATCTTCATTTTCATAAGACTTTACTCCCATTACTTTCGTTTCATCATATAAGGGTGAAGACATCGCTTTTCGAAATCCTCGTGACCATTCTTGTAATTCAGGAACTTGTATTTTCGGAACAGCTGGTAAGACTAAATAAGAGGGCGTATCAACTTGTTTATATGTTATATGGTTCGTTATAAATCCAAAGAGATCAGTAATAACAATTTCAACTTCTTCCCATTTCGCGATGCCTCTTTTTAACGCTACAGCTTGCAAATCAAATAAAACTGACTCCCTTCCTTTTAAATTAAAATTCATATAATAATTTGAACCTGTACTATAATTTTTGTTTATTTCATCATGATTCCAAGTTAGCTTATTTTCACATTTAAATCGAAATACGATATTAAGAATAGGAAATATCGACTTGTTTGAAATTTTCATTTTGCACATATTCGTTTCACCTATAAAAACATTCGAATTCCCTTGACTGTATTCCCATTCAACACGAGATACTTTACGTATATATACATGCATAGCACCTATTAAAATTACATATAAAAATACGAGAGATAAAAACAGTAGATTACTTGAAAATACACTTAAAATAACGGCTACAACTGACATAACCCCCATTACGAAAGGCTCCGCTAAAGGTGTATACGCAAGCTGTTGATTCATCGTACATTCTCCACTGGCACACTAATCGTATGAAGAATTTCTTTCATAATTTGTTCTTTCGTCGTTTTCATCTCTCCCTCAATCGTTAACGTTAAACGATGAGCACAAACGGATGCAGCGAGCGTCTTAATATCATCTGGCGTACAGTAATCTCTTTCATTTAATATTGCCCGTGCTTGAATTGCTCTCATAAATGCCAACGTTCCCCGAGGGCTTACACCAATTTCAATTAACTCATGGTTACGAGTTGCTTCAATAATTTCAAGGAGATAATCTTGCACATCATTCCCTACTAACACTTCTCTTGCACGCTTTTGCATCGTAATAATTTCTTCACTTGAAATAATAGAATGTAACGTTTCTAATGGATCATTCATTTGAAACCGATTCATCATTTCCTTTTCAGCTTCTCTCGTAGGATAACCTTGGCGTATTGTGAGTAAAAACCGGTCTAACTGAGCATCTGGTAACGGAAATGTGCCCGCTGATTCGAGTGGATTTTGCGTTGCTATAACTAAAAAAGGTTCTGGTAATGAATGTGTCTGTTTCGCAATTGTAACAGTACGCTCTTCCATAACCTCAAGTAACGAAGATTGTGTTCTCGGTACAGCTCGATTAATTTCATCCACTAATACGATATTTGCAAAAATGGGTCCTAACCTCGTTTTAAAATCCGATTCCTTCACATCAAAATATTCAAGGCCAATAACATCTCCAGGCAAAGTATCCGCTGTAAATTGTATTCTTTGAAATTTAGCGTCCACACTTTTAGCCAAGCTTTTCGCTAACGTTGTTTTTCCTGTTCCAGGTACATCTTCTAATAAAATGTGCCCTTTTGCTATAAGAGCTATAGCTGCCAGTTCAATCGATTCATCTTTTCCTATAATAACTTTCGAAATATTGTTAGTAATTTTCTTTAATGTACTCATATAGTAATCTACCACCTTTTAATTATCTAAAAATTAAGAATATATTTTTCCAAATTATAACATGTATTTCAAAGATGAAATAGAGTGAAAATGAATCTTTTATTTTTTCTTCATTGTACGCAAAAAGCACCTATTGTCGTATATTGACAATGAGGTGCTTAACTCAATCCAACAGCCTTCTTTCCCTGTACTTTTTAGTAACAATACACCCTTTTTCTCCCACGCATGCATTATTTTCAATTAACTAGTAAAATGCATTCTAATATTACATATAATGAAAACCATTTCTATTTTATCGTTATAGAACTTCCTCTACATCGACACTCTCTATCCTCACTTCATACATATTTGGGATGTTTGCTTCTTTTGGTACCCATGCATAATAATTTCGATCATTCTCTAAAATAAATTGAATTAACTTTGTTTCTGATCCATTCCAGAAATTTTTAAGATTATCAATGTAGTCTTCTAAATCTTCTTTATAGTCCAATTGTAATATATAATCTCTTACCGTCAGGGCAAACACAATTAAACTTCCTAATAGATTTTTTTGCTCATTTTCTTCTTCATACTCTTGTGGTAAGAACCACACTTGACCTATTCCTATCGTTTTTTTGTATTTTTCATAAAAACTACTATCATTCATATTCTCATAATCATGTATTAATTCATTGACCAATGAATGCCATTTTGGCGGAATAATATTTTCCAATGCAGGATTATGTTCAATTCCTTCTACTATATCCTCGATTTCTTCTGTCTCATCTTCATAGTGATATTCACTTAGGTCTATATGCTTAAATTTCATTTCATTTTTATAATGTGCCAAATCATATGGATAATGATTATTATCTTTTAAACTTATATCATCCAGTTCCAAAATTTTCGCAAGCGCTGCCGTTTCAAAGCTCCAATATCCTACATATCCAGGTTCTTTATGCGCATTTTTCCACTCATAATCATAATGACCTTTAAACCATTCTTTCTCCATGTACGTTTGTAATCTTTTAGATGCTTCTTTTTTATCTATTTGTGCAAGTTCTATAATCTCTCTCGTTTTTGCATATGGATTTTCTTTAGAATATCTTTGAATTCCATTTTTAGTATCTTCTTCTAAACTTTTAATATCTTCTCTATTTTCCTCTATAAACTCTTTATGATATTCAATTCCTTCTCTACACTTTTCTTCTATACATAAATAATCTCTCATACCATTCAATTCCTCCTAGCTTCTAAATTATGGCCATTCTCCAACGATGTTACCCTTTGCATCTATCTTAAATGTTTTAACCTTTCCGCTACTATCGACTTTTTATAATACTCTTTCTACCTTATCTCTCTCCAACGCTTTTGTAATCTTATCTGCTAATTTGTTATCTCCATCAACAGCTTTCAATATTCTACTTTTTTCAGTATTCACACCTGTCAACCAACCATCTGACATTTGTCGTCCATCTTTAGTTTTCCCCAATTGTGAACTACCAAAATTAGCCTCATCTATAACGTATTTGATCTTTGATTCTGCATTTGCATTTTCGTATAATCCATCAATCCCTTTTACTATTTTATCATTTATGCCTGATGGTACACTTTTTCCGACTGGCTTTAAATCAAATCCAGCTTCTTTTAAACTTTGATTATTCAATAAATTGTCACTAGATTTTATTTCACCATAATTACCTTTTTGCTTATTTGTAGCTGTTTTTGCATCAAAATTATCTACAGTTGTATTTTTGTTACTGCTAGGTTTACCGTTAGCCGCACCTCCACCAGAAGACTGGATTTTTTGAATAGTATCCTTAGTATTTTGAATCGATTTATTCCAAACAAATCCACCATGTACAAAAAGACTTGCCCCAGTAGCTGTTGCTGCTATATCTAATGGAATAACAATTGGTGATGCTAATCCGCCAGTTCCTACTTCTGCAACGATAGTTAAGAAATTAGATCCGCCTATGAGCGAAATAGCTTCAAACATTTCTACAATGGACCCGGCTATTTAATAATATTGTCCAGCTTTTTCTAATGTTTCTTTACATTGAAAAACATACTATATAACATCAATTGAAGCCTATGTGCCTGTGAAATGCGAGGTACGAAAGTGCATTTGCTTAAATAATAATTTTCAATTTAAATCAACAAAAGAGACCTCAAATGTGAAGTCTCTCTTGTTGATTATTTTCCATAAGTAACTCGCCTTTTATTTGTTTATTTTAAGACAGATAACATGGTTCATTCAAATATATATCCTAAAGAAAAATTTTTTCCTGCCGTCATAATCTAGTAGAATAGATTCAATTAATTCTTATTAATTGCGATAAACTCACTAGGAATCTCATCTGCTAACCAAGCTTTTTCATTTCCTAAATAAAATTTAACGCCTTCTTCTCTAGCTTTTTCAGTATTAACTTCTAAAATAATAGGATGCTTATCTTTTCTTTTCCCCACTAATTCAGCAGTTACAATATCTTCAGAAAGATGGACATATTGTCTATACATAGGTGATAGCCCATTTAATTAAATAGAATTTAAAAAGCGAGGAGATGTACCATGATAAAGAAATTTAGGTGGAACGCCTTCTTCCTTTACTATTTTCATGGGAATAGAATGTTCATACAACGCACGAATTTTATTTTCTTTTAGCTCATGCCTTTTTTCTCAGATTTCTCAATCATTATTTTTAAATCTTCTATCTTCACATCTTTCCATTCAATGGATTGGTGAAGTGCGTGTAAAAGTTGCTCAACAGACACCCAGCCATTCTCATCTAACTCCAATTCGTATTCCCACGGAGCATGACGTAAAGCATAAGATACTTATTCAATTAAATTTTTAAATGATTTTGATTATTGTTTTTTTCACTTCGATTGTAATCTATCATTTCTTTCATAGCACATTCAACCCAATCCCAAAAGTCATCAAATTCTTTTCTTTGTTCAAAACCTTCACAAGTAAAATCATGAATAAATTGAACTTTACTTCCTTTGTCGATTTCAAAACATGCAGTATCATCATTATCAAATCTTTTAGCAAAAGGAATCAGCTTACGATTAGGATATCTTTTCTTCATACCAGAGTATATGTTAGTAGCCTGTTCTGATTCCATTAAAAACCATATATCAAAATTAACTAAATCTAATTTGACTAATAAGGTAACAGTTTAAATGCCACCTATTATTTACACATTTCTCTTTCCCATACTCTTTTTCCGTCAGTTAAAAACACTGCACTTGGCGGATCATCATAGAGAGAAATTTCAACCAATGAACTTTTTTCTTGTTTTAACCAATTATATACAGTACCTTCGTTTGTATTAGGTCGAGATAAAATATTATTTACTCTAAATACAGCTGCATCATATTCTGTATAATTTATATCATCCTCATCTAGTCCATTGTCTGTTTCAAAAACTGTATCTAGTTCTCCAATAATCCTCAATCCACTTTTCCATTCTAGTATCATGTCACTATGTTCATAATTTATTAATGTTCCAATTAAAGAATCGTACCCCATTTGCATCCTCTTTTCTTATGATTTTTATGGTCTTGATGGTACTATATGAGCGCCATCTTTTCCATAATGAATCAACCCTTTAGTAGTCACATGGTATTCACCAGTATTGCGGTCATAATATTTTCCTATTGGCTCACCAAAGTCTACTCTTTCTCTACCGTTTTTTAATAGTTCACCTTTTCCTGCAAACTTATCAAGCAATTCTTGTGCTATTTTATTATCGCCATAGAAAATGCTCTTATTTTTTCCATTTGCTAATTCTTGTTTATAGTTCGGTGTATCAGGAATATGCTTCTCTTGAGCTCCTGCTTTCACTTTTATTGGATAACCATTTACTTCACGGTATGGACCTTTAGGTACAGAATCTTTTCCATAAGAAGGTATTCGATTACTCGCACCCTTACCTCCACCAGAAGACTGGATTTTTTGAATAGTATCCTTAGTATTTTGAATCGATTTATTCCAAACAAATCCACCATGTACAAAAAGACTTGCCCCAGTAGCTGTTGCTGCTATATCTAATGGAATAACAATTGGTGATGCCAATCCACCAGTTCCTACTTCTGCGACGATAGTTAAGAAATTAGATCCACCTATGAGCGAAATAGCTTCAAACATTTCTACAATGGACTCGGCTATTGATATAACATTTCCAGCCAACCTTCCAGCTTGGTAAGTTGTCTTACTTTCTAATTTATCATTCTCATGTGGTTCTAGTCCAAAAAAGTTTTCTAGTGCTGCATCACCAGCACCTTGAAAAAATTCGATAACTCCATGCAAAAATGATTGCACATAAATGGCTGTTTTTTCATGCCATGATCTATTGTCTTCCTGTTCTTGTAAGTTCATTTCTTGTTTTTGCAAAGTAATTTCTTTCATCTCGTTTTTTCGAGCTGTTTCTTCTATAATCCCCTGAATCGAACTCACCCAATCCATATTCAACCCTTGTGTACTAAACGTACCACTCACAGGGCTAAATCCTTTCCCGCTTTGCACTTCAGCGAGTCCGGCTGTGATGCTAGCCGCTAATTGGAGGGCGGTGCTGTAGTTGTTGCTGGATGAATGTTCGAATTCTTGTAAACGCTCTAGTTTTTCTTCCAGTTTTTTTCTCATTGCACCTAATACCGTTACAATCGCACTTACTCCGGGCATCGGTGTAAGTACTTCTATTGCTTCTATACTTGTAATCGATTGATTAATTCCCCGTATTTGTTCTCTTATTTCTTGTTCGATCACATCTGTCGAAGCAACTTTCGCTTGGAACTCGTTTGGAAATGCTTCGTTTTGGCGAATTAATTCTTCACATAAGCATATGATTCCTTGCGCTAATGGCCGAAATGTTTGGACAAGGTAGGCTTTTGCACTACTGTATGTTTGTCCTTGTAATACTGTGTCTATCGCAAAGGCATCATTAGATTGAATGGCTTGTTCCATACTTTGAATCGTAGCATTACATATAGCGTTCATACTTTGCGTTTGACTTTGTACTTCTCCCAAATACATGTTTAAACTCATGTATTGGCCTCCCTTTGTAGTTGCTGCTGTTCATAGGAAAGGTCATTTTCTTTCTCGCTGAGATGCCGTTTTTCTTTAAGCAACGTCTCTTTTTCGTTTTCTAATTCGAATGTAAGTTTTCTTTCGTACTGCCCGATCTCTTGCCGCATATTCGTAAAAAGGTGAAATGCTTCTTTGTCACCATACCAAGTTTCTAGTATTCGGTTAAATAAACGATTATTTCTATTTTTCCATTCATGAAAACTAGCCTCAGCTCGTTCTTGATTTTGCAGCGCGATTCGGTTTTCATTTTGTTCTTCAAATATAATTCGTAATTTTTGATTACATTGACTGATTCTCGTTTCAATTTCTTGACTCATCTTTTCTCCCTACCTTTTCCCCTTTACGTAGGTTTTTACATTATTGAAAAGTCTTTTGAAGTCCGGTATCCATTTTCTCAAATTCATTTGCTACGGAATGGATATTATCAATCGTTTGTTGAAAAGCAGCGCAAAATTGTGTCGTGATCTGTAAATTTTGTTGATTTGCTTCTTGCGCTTTAAAGTTCACAGATAGTGTCGTACGCGTTGCCTTATTTATAGAGCGACTAGTAGCACTTTGCATTCGATCTGAAGCATTTCTCATTTTCGTTGCAAGTTGCGTTGCCCTATGCAAATTACTTTGAAATTCTCCCATCACTTACTCCCCTCTACCTTATATTTTCAAGAAAATTATAACATGGAAAAATATTCTAATAAACCGAATGTTCGAATTTAACACGTAATTCACTGCTATTACTGAATATGAAAGCAATACTTATCTTTCAACATAACTGTGTCGAAAGTAGGTTCTACTTATACAAAAAAAGATGACCTCAGCTATATGGTCTTACCCCTGTCAAGTAGACAGTAATAGATTAGGTGTCTTTTCATTAAGCAGCCTTAGTTCCAAAT
>NZ_JASNGE010000045.1:0-30131 GCF_030164735.1 Bacillus sp. RB3 | reverse complement strand
AGAAGAAATAGGGAAAAGAAAGAGCAACCGTGTTGCAAGTTGAGAAATATATGGAAAGCAAAGCGCAAAAGAAATGCAAGTAGGTAGAAATAAGGAAGAGAAGGAGCAACCTGTTGCAAGTTGAAGAGTTAAGGAAAGCAAAGCGCAAAAGGAATGTAGGAAGAAGAAATAGGGAAAAGAAAGAGCAACCGTGTTGCAAGTTGAGAAATATATGGAAAGCAAAGCGCAAAAGGAATATAGGAAGAAGAAATAGGGAAAAGAAAGAGCAGTATGTTGCAAGTTCAGGAGTTAAGGAAAGCAAGGCGCAAAAGAAATGCAAGTAAGAAGAAATAGGGAAAAGAAAGAGCAGCAAGTTGCAAGTTCAGGAAAGAAAGTTGCAAAAGGAATGCAAGAAAAGCAGAATAGAGAAGAAAGAAACAAAAATTTGTAAATATCTGTTACAATAAATTAAATATAATAGTAGTTAAGATTTTTATACTGAGAATTATTTAATTGTGATCCATGGTTTAGGGAGGAAAAGAAAGTGGATAACTTATTACAAATGTTTCGAGATGCATTGTTAATCTCTGAGCCAATTTATAAAACTAACGAGCTAGTATGGAATAAGTGGAATGCATATTTTAAAGATGTTGAAAACAATAATAATAAAGTACTCACATCACCTCATGCTTCCCCATCATTTACTGCATTAGTGTCTTGGCTAGAGAAAAAACAAGAATCCGGTACTACATTAGTACAAATTTATGCCAAAATTGATTCCTATAAGGAAGAAATATATAAAGAAATTGAAGGATTCATAGACAAAGAATTCCAAAATATAGCCTCTTCAAGTTCCATAATAGTAGAAAATGATCAAAATATAGAAGAGACAAGTATAGTAAACCATGAGGATTATTATGAGGTAAATAACTCTGCTGTTTATTATAAGCTAAGAGATGGGATTGCAAAAAATCAATTTGAAGAAGATGAATTGAGTAAGGTTTTACAATATCCTATTGAAACAAAATCCTCTAATGGTGTAGCCCAGCTTTCTTCACACAAAGATGAAGATTTAAGACTTACTAATATAGAAGAAGCTGCTCGATGGAATACTCTTGTCGATGATGTAATGAGTAATATGGATGATTTAACGGCAGATTGTCTAGATGCAATTACAATACAATGGATAAACGAAGCAAAATCTCCAGACGAATTCATTGATTTTTCTTATGAGCAAGTTTTAGAGATGTGCAACATTCCAAAAACAGTAGTCAAAAATAAGGAATACTATAGAGCGGAAGATAAAATTAAAATAGCAAAAAGAATTGCGGCTTTAGCAAGTATTTTTATCTATTTAAATGATGAGAATGAAGTCGTAGTATTAAATGACCGTGAAGATGAAGGGGAACGACTAGAATTAAAGCGTGAGGTTGTTAAACGATTATTTGTATTAGATTCGGTTGTATTGTGGAGACATAGTGTTACAAATGAATATATGGGTATTGAATCTTGTCGTATTAAGCCGGGTAGCTTTTTAACTAATTATTTGTATGGATCAAATAATACAACAGCTCTATTGTCTAAAAAAGCACTTGAATACAATAGTTATAGACACAAATATCATAAAAGGTTAATACGATACTTAACATGGCAATGGAGAATTAGACAAATGTATTCATCATTGAAAAAGCCATATTCTATAGGTGGGGACAAAGGCCTGCTAGCAGTAATGGATATCCCGAAAGATTGGAAGCCTAATCGTATTAGAGAACAGTTAGAAAACGTTCTAATGGATTTAGAAAATGAAAAAGTAATCTCTCATTGGGAGTATAGTGATCCACTGGATGAACAACAAATTGGGAAACGTAATTGGTTTAAAAATTATTACACTAACTTAGGAATAACGATTTTGCCACCTGAAGAAATGTTACAGTCAATGGATAGGGTAATAGGAAAGAAGAGTATAGAGGAACCACAAGAGCAGTTACCGGAAGTAACAGTTGTTAAAGAAATAAAGAAGACTGTAGAATCAGTCGAACAAATAGAGAAAAAGATCCGTGACAAAATACTGAAAGTACACAATGAAAAAAAGGTAAGCATTCGTGAAATAGCAGATGAAATGAGTATTTCTCCGTCTACATTATCTAGGTTTTGTAATTATAAAACAAAACGTTTATCTAAAAAAGCATTAGAAAAGCTAACAAAATGGTGTGAAAGGCAAGAAATATTAGAAAAGATGTAACATAGACTAAATATTTCTTTTAATAATAGTCAAAGTAAAAATACACATACATTATGTATGTGTATTTTACTTATTATTACCAATAATAGTCTGAATTTTCTTTATTGATGGTGGTTTTGGCGGGCGAAGATCCTACTGGAAAGTCATTATAGTTATGCTGTTTAATCCACTGCAATTAAATTTCTTGTCTTATCGATATGGTTCAGTAACATACGATATTCTTCTTCATACATAGTGATACGTTGTAGAAGAGATTGATTCTCTGTTTTTAAATCTTCAATTTGATTTTGTAATTTTGTCAATTCATTCACATCTTTATAATTTTGTAGAAAGAGAATAATATCATCTAATGTAATAGACAAAGAGTTTTTTTCTTTTTCTGATGGGGAGAGGGGAATGTTGTTTCCCATTTTTCGGTCTTGTTTTGCTAGTTGTATTTCTTCTTGGTATTGTTTTCTCACATATGAATTCCAACGAAATCCACAAGCTGCGGGTGTTCTAGCTAGTAGTTTTGCTACTTCTTTGAATGCAGCTAACTGTGTTCCACCGTTACGAATATTCTGAAGTACTGTTGATGCGAGAAGTAAATCGTTATCATCAGTCCAGGAATCTTGTCTTGAGATTACCACGTTTTAACCCCCCTTATATGTTTTATATTATATATATGCAATTACTCAAAATGATAGAAGTTCAACTTCTCTTGAAATAATTGGGAGTAAGTTGGTAGAAGTATGTATGATTTTACATGCAAAATTGCATTTAAGGTTGACTATTTCATGAGGTGTAACTATACTGGTTACAGTAATGCAACTGAATTAATAAAGTTGTTGGTATGAATTGGTTGTATTAATGATGTATAAACAAATATTAAAGAATGAATGGAGCTGAAAATATAGTCCTACATATAAAACGTTTGTATAAAAAGAAATTAGGTAATATACATTTTTTTATAAGTATATATAAATAAAAAAGAGGTGTGCGTTTTGAAAATT
Organism: Bacillus sp. RB3; assembly: GCF_030164735.1. Lineage (NCBI taxonomy): Bacteria > Bacillati > Bacillota > Bacilli > Caryophanales > Bacillaceae > Bacillus > Bacillus sp. RB3. The sequence goes on along the minus strand of NZ_JASNGE010000045.1, from coordinate 26,918 downwards.
TTTAAGGGAATTCTAGTTTCTTCAATTGCATTAACAGCATTTAATGGAGTAGGCAGTATACTTCCAAGTGAAAAATCAGAAGTTGCCTACGCAGCTACTTATAATTATTCAAATAAGCAATTGAATTCTACTGTACATAAGCAAGTTACTAAACAATTAATTTTAAAATTTAAAAATGAAGTGAATTTACCATATCAGGATGGAATAGAAAAATTCATTAAAGAAGAAAAACAAGATCCTGAATTAATTGGAATTTTAGCTGAATATCCAAATGTAACTATAAATCGACTTTTTAATTCTTTAAATCCTAAAGAAATTAAAAATCTTGGTAAAGAAATAAAAGATTCCGATCATATTTCTTCTAATTTGCTAAACTATTATATTGTAGAAACTCAAGATGATATTGATGTACAAGCATTACTTACAAAATTTGAAAAATCATCTCTTGTTGAAACGGCGTATTTACAGGAAGAAGAGGCGCCACCAGCAGAGCGTTTGCCAAACTTATCTGTTAATCCATATGATGAGCCTAGACTTACAAGACAAGGTTACCTTGAACCAGCACCATTAGGAATTAATGCACCTTATGCCTGGAGCATAAAAGGTGGAGATGGAAAAGGAACTACTTTCGTAGATATGGAGTATGGGTGGTTATTTAATCATGAGGATTTAGTGAATCAAAAGATTGAACTGATATCTGGACAGAATAAAAGCGAGCACCATGATCATGGTACCTCAGTCTTAGGAATTGTTTCGGCAGAGGATAATAATATAGGTGGAATTGGGATCGCACCGAAAGCTAAGGTAAAGGTTGTATCTCAGATTAGGGATAACGGAAATTATAATACAGCTGATGCTATTTTAAGTGCGGTTAACAATATGCAAGCTGGAGATATTCTTTTACTAGAGGCACAAGCAACTTACGATGGATATGGAGATAAGAACTATTTTCCTGTGGAAGTAAAACCAGACATATTTGATGCAATTCGTATGGGAACAAATAAGGGAATTGTTATTATTGAAGCAGGTGCAAATGGCGGAAATGACTTGGATCAATTTAGAGACCGTAATGGTAAACAAGTTTTAAATCGTAATAGTCCTGATTTTAAAGATTCAGGGGCAATTATGGTTGGGGCAGCTTCTGCAAGGGTTCCTCATAAGCGTTCATATTTCTCTAATTACGGTAGTAGAGTGGATGTGTATGGATGGGGGAATGCAGTAGATACTACAGATGCTAAACCAAGTGAATTTATAACAAATCTATATACATCTAGTTTTGCTGGAACATCTAGTGCATCACCTATTATTGCTGGTGCTGCAGCATCAATTCAAGGAATAGCAAAGAATAATCAGGGGAAAGTATATACACCAAGCCAGATTAGGGCTATTTTAAGCGACCCTAGTACTGGAACGAAGTCTAACGATCCAATCTCTGATAAAATTGGTGTTTTACCTGACTTAAAAGCCATTTTGTCTAAACTTGGTTTTTCACCAAACTTAGGTAATGATTCTTCCATTGTATTTCCTGATGAGCAAGAAATAAATAAAGGAAATAAGGGAAATGAAGGATCTACTATTACATTCCCAAAAGAAGATTCCGCTAATAGTGAAGGGGACTCTAGCTTTATTTTCCCAGAATAATAGAAATACCTCCTATTAAGCATGGGGCAAAATAGTTTACTCAATAAGAACAAAGGATATGAATTCAATAGAAATATGAATTTATATCCTTTTTATTTTAAGCTGTTTTTACTACCTTACAAAAACGTAATGTTAGCGTAATGGAAATGAATTTTGGCAGCCAATAGATTAGGATATAATTTTTGTGAGAAAAGATATGAGGTGAATAATATGAAACGAATAGTGCTTATGTGTAGCGTTTTTGTGATGTTTACTGTGTTGTTATCCGGGTGTAATTTAAATCGTCTTGGTACAGATACATATTATGTGCAAATTACCAAGGATGGTGAAAAATTAAAAGAGAAAAATGTAAATGGGGATACGACTTACGAATATAAATTACCTGGATTTGATAAGGATGGTAAAGAGAAAGAAATGGAGTTTACAGCGTTAAAAAACCTTCGTAAAGAAGCGTTTTTACGTATATATTACTCTGAGAAAAAAGGTGTGAAATCTTGGGAAGAGGTGAAAAAAGATGAACGCCCTACAAAGGTAAAAGAAAAATTAAAGGTGGATTAATATATAATTCTTTATTAGAGCAATATATCCTCAAACTATTAGAATGTATATTGTGAAATAGGCGAAAGTTCTTTAGAGTTGTTAAAGTAAGAGGCTGACAGTTATTGTCAGTCTTTTAATTTTGCAGGAAGAAAATAAAAAAGGCATTTAACAGGAAAGTGTTGGATTATTAACAATTATTTAAGATCCAAAGCTACAATATATCTACTCCTGAACTATAATAATTTTAGGTCAGAAATAAGCTTCTGATTTTGTGAGGAGTTAAGTACTAAAAAAGCTTAATTTTGTTTACGTATTTATAGTCGTTTAAAGGATTTATGATTGGTTATGATATAATAAAATTCAAGTACAATAAGGGGGATTAATTAAATGATTTTTCAAAGCATGATAACAGCTATTATAGAAAAATTACAAGAGACGGTGAATCCCTATTGGATAATTGTGTTTGGATCAACGGCTGAGAACAGAGAACGAGAAGATAGTGATATTGATATAGCTTATGTAAGTGACACAACATTAGGGAACTATGAACGTTTTTTATTAGCACAGGAGTTAGCTAACATTGTTCAGAGAGATGTTGATTTAGTTGATTTATCCGAAGCTTCTACAGTTTTTCAAGCTCAGATTATACATACAGGAAAGACAATATTTTGTTCCGATGAAAAACGTAAGGTTATTTTTGAAATGAAAACTTTAAAAATGTATTCAAAATTGAATGAAGAACGACAGGTAGTATTTGATGATATAAAGAAAAGAGGTTCTATATATGAAGAATGAGGTTATTTTAAATAAAATTTCTACAATAGAGCGTTGTATAAAAAGAATCCAAGATGTGTATGGAAATGACCCTGAAAATTTAGAGGACTTTACAAAACAAGATTCAATAATATTGAATATACAAAGAGCTTGTGAAGCGAGTATTGATTTAGCAATGCATATTGTTGCTGGGAAAAAATTAGGACTACCCCAATCTAGTCGAGAGGCCTTTGATTTATTGGTTACAGCAGGATTACTTAGCGCTGATCTAGCAAATAAGTTAAAGGCGATGGTTGGATTTCGTAATATTGCTGTTCATGATTATCAAAGTGTAAATTTAGATATTGTTCGTCAAATTATTGAAAAACATTTAACTGATTTTAAACTATTTACAAAAGAAGTAATGGGGATATTGGAATTTTAGGCAAAAGAACAGAATAATAGGGCGGAGAAAGAAAGTACTTCTATGATTCCCAAACCAGCTATTGAAACAATTACTTAATTTCGTAAGAAGAAACGCGGTCATAAGATGAGTTTGTTTTTGATTTTAGCGAATAAAAACAATATAAAATAATAGAGTTTCAAAAAAATAGCCCTCCACCAGACCTTTTTTGGTCAGATGGAGGGCTATTTTTTTTCATGTTTTTTCATGTTTTGACAAGTTGCGGTGAGATAAGCCTGCATTTGGACAGACTTCAGCCCCCGAAATCGAGCATATCGATAGCCATGTAGTTCTTTGGCGTCCGCAAAGCTTCGCTCTATAGTTGAACAGCGTACTTTGTAAAACTTTTTCCCTGTAACTGTTAGTTTGTTTTTTCTAGCGATATCCTTATATTTCTCCCATATATGATGAGTAATAACTTTTTGTTTCTTTGAAAAACATACCTCACGTAGCGGACAAACAGCGTAGTCTTCTGGGTTGGATTTATATTGATGATATCCTTCACGATCCGTTGTCGCATACTCTAAAATACACCCCATCGGACAAGCAAATGCATTCATTTCTTCTACATATTTAAATTGGCTTTTTGACCCTTTACGCTCCTTGAGGAAGGAGTCTTCTTGGCTAAAATGATAAATTTGAAGCTATAAAAGCAACAGAATTATGTAATAAGTGAATCAAAAAAACAACCCCAAAAGCAGACATGGTAACCTGATATTTTTCATTCTTTTTTTTATATACCCAATAAGCATAGTTATATAAAAGACCAATTATCGTTGTACCAACTATATAAGTGATTCCATATGGATGATTTAATCCAAATATAATTGAAGCTATTAATATGATAAGGTAATCGTGATTTTTAATGTAAGGAATCCAACTTAATAGCCAAAATAAAAATACTTGAAAAACTATTGTTTCATATATAGGTGCCGCTAATACCCCTAATAAAACTTGAAGAATAAGAGGTGCTTCTGTTATTGGGTTTTTTTGTATTTCAGGTAAGAATAGATCTAATGGTATTACAAATAAAAATGATCCTAATAAAATAAGAAAAATAAAAGAAATGGTAGGCAAAGCAAACATAAATCTATTTATTTTTTTGAGCATATATATTTCTCCTATAATCTTTTATTACATCTATACGAAAAGTAATAAATAATTGAGTCTCTTTTTGTTTGACATGTTTTTGTCTACTATTGATGAAAACCGTTCTGTAATTGAATTCTTGGCTTATATGTAGGTATAGCGATAAAGTAGGGATATATTAACACTATATTGTTAATATTAAAATATTAAAGAGCTAAGTGAGATATTAAGTTCACACTAATTTTATGATGAATATAATATCAAGCCAGTTAAGGAAATATGCTGTATAGGACACGCTTGTACTGTTTATTTTACTATATGAATATTTAAGTGCATATAGTTTTGGAGGAGTATGTATTTTTGCATTTTTTAATACAAAAGTTTTTTATTAAAAATTTACTTTCTGCGCTACCTCATATGAATTTAAGACAATTGAAGAGTAAAGGCCAAAAGAGTCTAAGTTTAGATTGTACAGGTAAATATTATAATATTATAGAAAAATAAGGGAAAAAGTTATAAAATAGGAGATTGAATTAAACTTTCAGATTTTATTGTTCTGCAAGATAAAAATAACTAAAGATGAGGCTCTTAAAAATTCTTATCTTTATTTAAAACTAACGATATTATAAAAAATCCTTGCTGAAGGTACTGCAACAAATCTAATTCGAAAATCTTTAGGAGATAAATATGGAATTTTAAAAATTCTTAGTCGTCTATAAAACATTATAGCAATTATTATAGGCAAATCCTTTAATATCATCGATTTAGAAGAAATCAGTACAAATAGAAAAGATGAAGTGGTAGAAGTATTACGTCTTCCTTTTAATAGATTTCCAAGAGCAGCTGGACATATAAAAGATGCAATTGTAAATGAAAAAAATTGGAACATTTGGTTGAACGGTTAGTATGCCATTTTAAAGTTTAAATTAATAACAGAAAGAGCACCTCTTAATATGTTACTACTTTGTTTTTGTATTGTTGAAAATAAGAAAGGAGAAATCAATGAAAAAATATTGGCATAAGCTATCGTTGCTTCAAAAAAATGTATTACTAACGGTATTAGTAATTCTGACCCTTGTTGGAAGTATGGGAGCGTTAAGTTTTAATATGTTTCAAAATAGTATGATGTCTATATTTGAGAGGCAGTCTTTTGAAACAGGTGATGCGGTATTAAATCAATTAGATCTAGAAATAGTAAGAGATGTAGCAAAAGACCCCACAGCTCAAAGAGTGAAGAAAGAAAAATTGACGGAGCAATTAGATAAATCTATAAAAGATATGAAAAGTGTTGGACAAACATATGTTACAGGAGCCAAGCTAAATGAAAAAGCTGAATTACAAATAGTAGCTTTGGATACAGAATTAGCAAATACTGTTTCTGTAAAACCAGGTGAATACTATGAGCAACCTACTTATTGGATGAAAACATATGATAAAGTAATTCAAACAAAACAGGCACAAATGACAGAAGTGTATGAAGATGAATTAGGGTTTTGGGTAACAATTTTAGAGCCAGTTACAGATGAAAATAAAAATATAATTGCAATTGTTGCAGCGGATTTGGAAGCTTCTATTATTCCACTTACAAAGAAAAACTTTATGATACAAGGTTTACTATTTATTATAATTTCATTAACTATCGCAATTACAATTCAAATATTTATCTCACGAAACTCTCTATCGCCTTTAAAGGATTTACAAGAAGGGTTACGTAAAGTTGGTGAAGGGGATTTAAGTATTAAATTGAATGAAAGATCTGATGATATAGGGATAACTAATATCTATTTTAATAACACTATTAAAAAGTTTAATAAGATTATAGATAAAGTAAGGGAGACTGCTGAACAAGTTTCGACATCTTCAAAGGAATTGTCGGTAAGTACAAAAGAGAATAGCATAGCCTTTAAAGAAATTGCAAGTGCTATTACAGGATTAAATTTAGGAGCACATTCTCATGAATATGTAGTGCAAAAATGTTTAGGGATTGTTCAAGAAATGGAAAGTAAGATGAAAGAAATTAAAGGAGCTGCAAAACAAGTTGGCAATGCTTTGGAAGACATGGAACAGCATTCTGTAGAGGGAAAAGATTTGATTAAGCAAATCGTGAATCAAATGAAAAGAATCCAAGATACAGTTCAGGATGTATCTTCTAGTATTTATGCATTCGAAGCACGATCTAAGGAAATTCATGAAATTCTTACTGTAATTACAACCATTTCAAATCAAACAAATTCATTAGCTTTAAATGCTTCTACTGAATCCTCATGTGCTGGAGAGATGGGGGAAGAATTTTCAGGTGTTGCGGACGAGGTACATATATTAGCGGAAAGAACCGAGGCATCTGCAAGGGATATAGCTAAATTAATTGGTGAAACCCAGGCTGAAGCAGAGAGAGCTGTAAGATCCATACAGAAGAGTTCAAAGGAAGTAGAAGTAGGAATAACACTTGTTCAAAGTAGTGGTGCTTTTTTTGAAAAGATTTCAGAATCTGCACACTCTGTTACAAATCAAATTAAAGCGACTTCGAATCATTCAAGTGAAATTCTAACAGATAATCAAACTATTGTTCAGTTTATAAATGAATTATCACACATTGCGAATACATATGTGAATAGTAGTAGTAATGTGGAGACAAGTATGAAAGAGCAAGAACTATATGTACAAGATATTGCAGAGTTAGCAAATTCTCTAAATTGGCTCTCGCAAGAGTTACAGGGGTTAATAGGGGAATTTAAAAGTAAGTAGGATAGAAGAAGGTAAAGGTATAGGGTATGACCTATACCTTTATTTATTCCCACATAAGGGATGAAAGCTTAGGTATATATGTAAAATAGCTAAACGAATAATTTTTTTGCATATTTTTTTGGAAATAGAGCATGATATTACCAAATTCAACGGAGGTGTTTAAAAAATGCAAATTCGCGAAAATAATAATTCAAACGAAATCTTAATAGCAGCTGCAGCAAGTGCAATTGAACAAATGAAATATGAAATTGCTCAGGAGTTTGGTGTTACACTTGGACCGGATTCAACTGCGCGAGCAAATGGTTCAGTAGGTGGAGAAATTACAAAACGTTTAGTTCGTATGGCGCAAGAGCAGCTATCTGGTCAATATAAAATTCACTAAAACTAAAGGTATATCCCATTGAAGGGATATACCTTTTTAATTTGTTTGTAAATAGGATCGTTACATTTTTTATTATTGGTTAAGTTTAGAAACAGCAAATTTAGCTGTAAAATTCATCTTCTTCATGTACGTAGAATTTACACCTGCTTGAAATTGTACAGAAATATTACCGTCTTTTTGCGCTTTAAATACGCGACCATATGGGGAATTAGCATTGAATGTGCCAATTACTTGATTATCCGCATCAAAGACCGTATAAGAAATTGGGAACCCTGAATTTTGTACAAAGACTGTAAGTTCTTCCCCTTTTTTAAGATTAAATGATTCTTTTTGAGACACTTCATAGGAACTCATAGAGTAGTATTTTGTGACTTCTTGAATTTCTAAATTCGTAGTAGCTGCACTCGCTTTTGATGCCTCAGCCCCTGGTAGGTTCATACCTGACAATACTGCAATTCCTAGTGCCCCTGCTAAAATCAATTTTTTCATAATAGTATTTCCTCCTTTAATATATTGTGAGATTGGAAACGAAAGTGAAAATATCAATCCCTGAAACCATTATAGTTACAATGATAATTATTTTCAATGAGGATTAGTATGTAATTTTGCATATATAAAGTACTAATATAAGGTAATCATTCAAGTTTTGAAGTATTCTTAACAGAAGGGAAGGAAAAATTTAAAAAATCATGAGTGATATTGTAACCGAACTTTATATCTTTTGAGCATATTCCGTTTGGATCAAGTGAATATATTATTAATTTTATCTGTATTCATTTTTTATAATGAAACATTTTAAGGTTGATAAAGTTTTATTGTATGGAATTATTAAACAAAAATGATAAATTATATGTTATTATAAAAAGGCAATAAAGTACATCATCCTGACTTTATTGTGTGTGTTTAGCCTATGTATGTCGTTTGTATTAGAAATAAGAAGTCTCTTAAAAAGAGACTTCTTATTTTTTGTATGGAGGGGGTATTACAGATGATTGATTACTATCAAATGTTTTTAATTACTATGGCAGGTATTGCCTTATTTTTTTATATACAACATGCTGGAAAACCAACGAAAAGAAACAAATGGAAGTTTTTAATTGTAGTATTTTTATTTTACCTTTTGAATTATTTATTTCTCAAATTTATATAAATAAATGTAGGAGGGGGATACGTATTGATTTCTAAAATATAAGAAAAAGGAAGGTATAATCCTTCCTTTCATCATCCAGTATGTCCATGTGAATATTTAATAACATTTATAGTACTTTGAGAGCCTGTTGAAGAATTTGATCCAAAAGTTACTGTTACAACAATTAAGATACCCAGTAAGCTAACCGCTAATTTTTTCATTTTAATGCTCCTTTTTTAAAGTTTTTTTCACTGGCTTTACTAGCTTCATAATAGTAATAGCTGGCTTTTTTATGATTATTTTCTTTGTAAAATTGGGTTGCTAACTTTTCAGTATATTCATTTATATACTCATATAGTTCTTCGCGTTCAAAATAAGAAATTCCTTCTAAAACAGTTTTTTCTATATCAGTAGCACAACTATTTAGATTCATTTTTTCTAAAATCTTAAAGTGATGTATATAGCCTTCAATTCCCAATTGAGTAGAAAGCTGTAGGCCTCTTTTTATTAATTCTTGAGCAATTTGATGTTCTCCTAATTTATAATGTTCCCTAGCTTCAATAAAAACAGCTTTATAATCGCTAGGTAGCTTCTGATTAACTTCAGATAAATAACGTAATGCTACCTCGGATAAATTCTGTGTAGCATACATAAATCCTAGATTGTGACGAACAATCAAAATATTGTATTCTAAATTTTCTTTTTGGAATGTATCCATAGCCGAGATAAAGTGTTCCTCAGCTAATTCCCACTCCTTTAAATGAGTACATGCTAATCCATATAGGTTATTACAGAAGGCAACTTTCAATTCATACCCAGGATGTTTTGAAAATATATCTTTCGCCTTCATTACATGATTAATACATAAAATCGATTTATGTGTATGACAATAGAAAATGGCCAACTCATAATGGAATTCAGCATGTTCAATCTCATCAGGAATTGTTTCTAATAGGTATTCAGCTTTATCGTAATGTATTTTTGCAAGGCTATGATTGCCAGTAACATTGGAATGAATGGCTTTAAAGAAGTGATAATAGTATGAAAGGAAATCGTCTGTAGGAGTTTTATAAGCATCACTTTGTTTAAAGCTATCTTTAGAAATACTTAAACTATCAATTAAATATTGATGTCTAAAATCTAGTAGTGAGAAGTATAATAATATCGTTTGATTTTCCTCTATGTTATGGATTTTGTTTTCGATTTCTTGTTTAAGTAATTGAGCGGCGTCTACATGCCTAGCTCTAATTTCTTGATACCATTCATTTAATAAATGAGTTATTTGCTCGTTCCCCTGTATATGAACATTCATTGTTCAATTTCATCCTCTCCAAAGATATTATGCAGCAATTAGTATCATATCAGAAATTTCCTCTATCAAAATCTATTTAATAGCATTTATCAATATAAGACGGAATATTCTATCAATTTATATTTATTGAGATTCAAGTAGTATGTATTATTGTAATTTTTATAACAATAACCTCTTTTTTCAATTTAAAGATTTGATCAAAATATATTTTTTTAACAGGAGGAAAGGGAGCTATACCTAAGTAATTATGTATAGGGATAATAGGAAAATAGAAATAAATAATAACGGGGAATTTGAAATGTTAGAGTTAAAAGAAAAGCAAGAGAGAAAAGAGATTTTGGAAGAAGATAAGATGTTTAATATCTTGTATTATGTGAATAAAGATGAGTTAAATATGATTTCTGATTTTAAAGAATTAAAAGAGGGTTGTATTCGTATAGCAACAAACTTATATGGTAAAAATTCATCTGAAGTACAAGCTGTCCAACAAGCTTTTAAAGCAGCTTATATTTAATCTCTTAATAGGGTGTAGCTTATTATTCGCTATTAATAAATGCATAATAATATTTTGACATTAGAAAAGGGAACGCTTATAGAGTGTTTCCTTTTCTAATGTAATTGACTTTATTTTTTAGATCTCACATAACCAGCTGCTTGAGCATCAGCTTCTGAACAGAACCAAACAATATTGTCTTTTGTAGAATCATAATATTGTCCACCAGGAACATGGTATTTTTTCGAATTGGCATTTCCTTTAATTTGTCCTTTACAAGTGGTATTGGCTTCTTTGTCATCACTAGGATCATTTTGGAAAGGTTTCCGATTAGAACCGTTATGATTACCACTAGATGAGGAAACAACAGCATTACTTTTTTGTGAAGCTTCTTCCTGGGCCTTACGGTTAGCTTCTTCCTGGGCCTTACGGTTAGCTTCTTCCTGGGCCTTACGGTTAGCTTCTTCCTGAGCTTTACGTTGAGCTTCTTCCTGAACTTTACGTTGAGCTTCTTCCTGAGCTTTACGTTGAGCTTCTTCCTGAGCTTTATGGTTAGCTTCTTCCTGAGCTTTATGGTTAGCTTCTTCCTGAGCTTTATGATTAGCTTCTTCCTGAGCTTTGCGTTGAGTCTCTTCTTGAGCTTTACGGTCAGCTTCTTTCTTACTCTTTGTGTCTGCTGTATCTTTTTTAGTATCTTGTGAAGTGGCAACTTTGGTGTCTGCCTTTTGTACAGTTTGATTGGAAGTTGATTTTCCATCAATAAATACAATACCCATTAAAAAGAAAGCTAGTACTAGATATAAATATGAATATACTACTTTCTTTCTGGTTTTAATTTGTATTTTGGGTAACACAAATTGTGGTTTAATTAATCCAATAATTAAAGCAAGTAAGCTTAACGAAAATCCCAAAAAACCAATATTAACAAGGGCAGGGCGGATAGAATTTGGAATAATTGCTTGAAGTATTAAAAATAAAATAAAGATATAAACAATGGAAGCAATAAACATTTTCCATGCGGTTTTAGAGCGATAACCAAAAATTTTTCTCCAGTTCATTTAAGAACCTCCTTATCTAAGATACTAGATTTTGCTTATAAATTATAATAATGTAATGATTTAATATCGAGATGTAATTTATCACCTCTCATTTAATAAAATTAATGTATTTATGTAACAAATATACATATGTAAGCATATCATTGTCGTTAACAAATTTTCCATTTTTTTATTTTCATTTTGTCTTGTTTACTCGAAAGATTTTAGTATATTAGAGATTTTAGATGCTTTATTTTGGCTCATTTATTAGCAAATGAAAGGTTAATCATCATTTAAAAGGAAAACTTGGTGTTAAAATATGAATTAATATAAGATAGTAAGTATTAATTAATCTGTATAAGGAAGTGTGTAAGTATGAAGAGAAAAGTATCGGTGGTTGGTGCGGTAATTGTTAATGAAAATAATGAAGTCTTATGTCTATTACGTTCCCCGACAATGACGTTACCTGATTATTGGGAGTTTCCAGGTGGTAAGATAAACAAAGGAGAAGAACCATCAGCTGCATTAATTCGTGAAATTAAAGAAGAACTTGGATGTACAATTGTTGTAGATGAGAAGGTAGAGGAAGTTGAGTACGAGTATGAAACCGTTGTTGTTCATCTTACTACATATAAAGCTAGAATCTTGGCAGGTAAGCCTAAAGCTCTTGAACATGCAGAGCTAAAATGGATGAGTATTAAGGATTTAAAGCATTTAAAGTGGGCACCCGCTGATGTTCCTACGGTAGAAGCACTGTAGGAATATTTTAATCAAATACCCTTGAGAATTATAATTTTATTATGTAATATATAGTTATATTGTTAGTTTATTTGATTTCGTTTATTCCCACACCTACCTTATGTGTTGTGGTTGAGTTGTAGAAGCAAGTTTTTTCTTGTTTCAATTTTGAGAGGGCTTCTTTGAGCCGATTAGTGTATATAGCTTATTTGCTATGCACGATTAATCGACTTAAAGAAGTCCTTTTTTTGTTTAAGTGGATATATGTAGAAGACATTGAGTCAGAGAGAAAGATCGTTGTTTAGAAGGAATGTGTAAAAAAAGAAATAAAGGATAGAGCATCTAACAAAAAGAGTTATATGAAATTATAGTAAGTTAAATCTCTTATAGAGATTTCAAAATACCGAAGTAATAAGCGCAGTTAAAGGGGAAGGTCTCAAATTTTTAAAGGGACACAATAATGTATCTATAGAAGAGGAGAATAAAAATTGAAACCAACTAGAGAAAAGTACGTAATTAATGGAGAGTATACAATAGAACGTAAGCTTTTACATAATGAAATCGTTAAATTATTTCTAAATGATCAACTGCAGCAAGAGCAAGAACCTGAAGCTATATTACTTGGTGGTGGTTCTGCTGCTGGAAAAAGCTCAATTGGAGAGTTAGTAAGTAAGGGATATAAACATCAGAAACAAAATATGGTTTGGATAGATCCTGATAAGATCAAAGAAAAAATACCAGAATATCAAGAGTTAATAGAATCTGGGAATAGTGAGTTAATGAAACAAGCAGCTTTTTTAGTTCATGATGAAAGTAGTGATATTACCATGAAACTTTTAAAAATCTGTATGAAAAGAAAAATAAATTTTATGTATGATGGTACAATGAAAAATGAAGTAAAATACAAAAAGTTAATTCAACAATTAAGACTAGCAGGTTTTAGCATTAAAGCAATTATTGTAGATGTCCCAATAAAGGTTGCTTTAGAGCGATCCAATTTGCGTTTTAAAGTAACAGGAAGATTGGTACCCCAAAATATAATTGAAGAAAGTCATATGAAAGTAGCGACTACTTTTTCTAACATTAAAGATTTAATAGATTGCTATACTTTATATGATAATACCGGGAAGGAACCAGAAGTTTTTGCTTTTAAAGAATCAAAACGAGTAAAAGAAATTATTGTTGATGAATCTCGAAATAATCAATTTATCGAGAAATCAGCTCTTGTTTTTTAGTGAATATATATCTTATAAATTTTATAAAATAATTAATAGATATTGTCCTGACATTTTATTATATTATTGATATAATAAATACAGGAGGCGATATAAATGGAATTTAAAGACCTTATGAATTATATTGAAGAAAACAAAGAAGAGCATTTTCATGATTTAATCGCTAAAAATGAACGGGAAATTGCAAAAAAAGAAGAAGAAGAGAAATAAAAAATTTAAAATAGAAGAGTTGACCTTTTGGGTCAACTCTTTTGTTTTTATAAATGGATATAAAATTGAATTTCTCAATTGTTGAGTAAAAGGAATTGCAGAATTTTTCTGTAGAAAAGGTTGTTTGGTATTGAAAATGAAACAGACAATTTGCTAATCATAGGAGAGTTTTTTAGTATTATATTAAATAGAAAATAGCGTAATGAGTTAACGCTTTAGGAGAGAGTATATGAATCATTTTATTGTTATGCAGGGGCATACATATCAAGAGGAAAAAGGATTAGAAATTATTTGGTCACCTAAAAAGGATAGAGGCGGTAATGTACCACATTCATGGAAAAGAATGATGGATGTAAAAGAGGGGGATCGAATCTTTCATTATGTAAAAGGGAATATTGTAGCAGTTAGTATCGCTGAAGAAAATTGTAAGGAATCGAATAAACCATCGATTATGAAAAGCCATGATCAATGGTTTGATGAAGGCTTTTTGGTATCTTTAAAATATCATGAGTTAGAAAAACCAATTAATATACGTGAGAAATTTGAAGAGATATCGCACCTGTTGCCAATTAAATATTCACCTTTTCAATCAGATGCAAATGGAAACCAAGGTTATTTATATCCATGTAATGAAGAATTAGCCCTTAAATTAATGGAACTAATTGGTGATTCAAACATTTATAAAATAAATGATGAGCAATTAGAGTTGGCAGTTGATCCGGTAAGAAGGACAGAAAACAATACATTAATTCCGGTTATAGCTGAGACGGAATCCGAAGTGAAAGCGAAAATACGAATTGGACAGCAAAAATTTAGAGAGGAATTAATGGAGATTTGGAACGGAAAATGTGCATTATGCGGAATAAATTTACCAGAATTGTTAAGAGCAAGTCATTCTAAGCCATGGAAAGATAGTACAAGTATGGAACGCTTAGATCCGTATAACGGTGTACTACTGTGCTGTAATCATGATGCTCTTTATGATAAAGGGTTTATCACATTTGATGGACAGGGACGACTGCATATTTCCTCATTAATAGTGGAAATAGATTATGTGAAATTTGGATTAATACCAAAAGCTAAGATAGGAATTCAACCGGAGAATAAATTATACTTTAAGTGGCATAAGAGGAATATTTTTAAAGTAAAATAGTATAATTTTTAACTTCAAGGACAGGAAGAACATAAGAGAGACGAATTGGGTTATCCAGTAAAGGGGAATGGTACATGTATAACTGTAATCAATGTGGGACAGAAATGATTATGCAATTACAAGATAGATATAGAGAATATTGTCCCAAATGTGAAGGGCTTAAACCAAATAACTTGGTATACTATAATCTATATGAATTACTAGATTATATGGAAGCGAATCGCTACATGAGTAAGGAAAATATGCTACATAATTTTTTGAAGTGGGAGTTTGATTTAACAAAAGGGAATATATTTAAGTTATATTTAGGCGTAGATCAATATGATCAATTCAATGATGAGGATTTCACAAGACAATTAGAGGACTATATGAAGGGGATTCGATTAAAATTAAATGTTAAATATGAAGATGATTATATCTGGATTAAGGTTAATTAGATGGAATTCCAGATGTAATGAATTTTGTTTTAAAGAGATAGTAAGTAATTGAGAGGGGATTAATGGTGATGGAAGATTTGCAAAATGCAGTAATAAAATTTCGAGATGAGAGAAATTGGGGGCAGTTTCATAATGCGAAGGATCTAGCAATCTCGTTAAATTTAGAAGCATCAGAGTTGCTTGAGGCTTTTCAATGGAAGTCTAGTGAAGAAGCAACAGAGACGAAAATGCAGGACATAAAAGAAGAAATGGCGGATGTAATGATTTATTTACTTATGCTAAGTGATAAATTAGATATCGATCTAGAAGAAGTAGTACATGCTAAGTTGGAAAAAAATGCAGAGAAATATCCTGTAGAAAAAGCATTTGGAAGTAATAAAAAATATAACGAACTGTAAAGCGATAATCGTTTTACAGTTTTTTGAAATGCTTATGAGAAAGCAGATGGTTGAGATCATGATTTGATGTATGGATTGTATTTTAAAAGTATGAAATCCATACATCCTTAAGTATTATTAAAATTAAAAAGTAGGGAGTTATTCAAATGCTATCATTTGCAGCAAAATTATCTTCATTTTACATAATTAAAAAGAAGCGAAAAGAGTTTGAGCAAGGTTATATTAGAGACCCTAAAATAGATGGAATACCAGTAGTTTATATTCAACGAGATAAAAAGAATTTATATGTAGGTAAATCCACAGATATTTATGGCCGTTTCATTGCACATTTAAATGATGAAGATAAAACATTCAAGGAAGTTATTGTGATAAAGAGTGATTTATTTAATGAAAGCTCAATTAAACATATTGAAACATTATTAATTGAATATTTATTAGCGGATGAAAAATTTAACTTACTAAATAAAGTCAGAGGACAAAAAATTCATTCCTATAATGGAATTGAAAATGTTGAAAATATGTTTGGAGAAATTTGGGCTCAGTTAATGAAAGAAGGTATAGCTAGTGAGAATTTAGGTGAGATACATAATAAATTTATTTATAAATATTCACCATTTAAAGAGTTATCGGCAAATCAAATTGAGGTTTGCAAAGACATTTTTAATACGATGATTACTACATCAAATAGTCGACATTTGATTACAGGGGACCCGGGTACCGGTAAAACAATTGTATTAACAAACATCTTATATGCGCTTGCTTATGACAGTGAAACTGGTAAAGCGAGAGAGGGATTGAATTATGAGGATATAGCACTTGTTGTTCCACAAAATCACTCATTAAATTTATATAAGAGCTTGATGAACAAACTAGGTCTACAAAGTATTACAGTATTGTCACCTTCACAATTTATTAAGCAGGCAAAAAGTAGGGGCGCAAAATATAAATATGTTTTTGTGGACGAAGCTCATCGTCTGAAACAATATTTTGGTAAACAAGCACGTGATTTAAAACATTTAGTCACCGATAATGGTTATACAACTGAGTTGGAGTTAATAGAAACATTTGCGTACCATTTAACAATAGTTTATGATCCATACCAAACAATTCGACCAGCAGATATAGATACAGATGCATTCCAGAAACTTATAAAGAATTATAGAAAGCATCTTTTACATAAACAATTTCGTTTAAAGTCTGGAGATCAATATTTAGCATGGCTTCGTAAATATTTACAAATAGCAAATAATGTTGGAGTGTATGAAGAAGGGTTATTGCGGGGCTATGACTTTAAGGTAATGGGCTCTATTACAGAATTAAATGAATCTATGAAAATGTTAAATGAAAAACATGAATTATGTCGTGTAGTCGCAGGTTATTCTTGGGAATGGATTACACAAAAGGATAAAAATCACTATGATATAAAAGATCCCGTTACAGGTGAGACATTCAAATGGAACTCAAAGGTAAAAGGTTGGATTAACTTTGAGAATAGTATAGAGGAAATAGGATGTATACATACTACACAAGGTGCGGATTTAAATTATGTTGGAGTGATTTTAGGAGCTGAAATTGATTGTGATTACGCAGGTGAAGAAAATGGAGACTATGATTTAAATAAGGCTAAGATTGTAGTGAATCCAAAAGAATATAAAGATCGAAACGGTCTTCCAATTAAGGGAACAGATATAAATAATGAGGAGTTAACATCCTATATTAAACGTATTTATTATGTATTATTATCTCGCGGAATAAATGGATGTTATGTCTATGCAGTAAATCAAAATATGCAAAGATATTTAAAGGAGATAGCAAAAGTAAGTCAATAATTATGAAAAGGGGTTACCTTTAATGCGGTAGTCCCTGCCAATTAGATGGCATTTAATAAGTATTTAAAAAGCCTTACTACACACAAATTGTAGTAAGGCTCTTATTATCTCTATAGAAATAAGGATTAGAAAATAACTTATCCCCTCGGAAGAAAAAAGACTTTATTTTAACTTCCCTATTGATAGGTTAACACGATAATTCCCATATTTTAATAGTCGCCCTAGAAAGTTATCCAATTCTTCATTAGAAGAAAAATGTGTTTTTAATAAATAACATCCTTCACCACTTACACGATGTACTTCAGATATTTCTTCTTCTTTTTGAAAGAAGTTCATAAACTCTTGATGATTAGCTGATGTGACAAACAAAGTAACAAATGCAGTCACTGTTTGTCCTAGTTTGATTCGGTTTATTGCGATTGTATATTGTTCAATAATCCCTAAATCCTCTAATCTCCTAATTCGATTTCCTACAGCCTGCCCAGTCATATGTATTTTTTGACCTAGTTCTTTCCATTGTATTCTTGAGTTTTCTCCTAATAATTTCAGTATCTCAAAATCTGTTTGATCAATAATATAAACCAATCCTTTCATCGTGAAAGTAGAAAAGCAGAAAGTGTTTCGCCAACTTATTCAGCTTATCGATACAATTCACTATACTAAGTTTATCCTCTTACATCGCATTGTTTATCAGTTATATTTACTTATAACACAGAGGACGCAACAAAAAATACATCTAGATTTAAAGGAGGTTACAAATATGTTATTACAAGATATTTTATCGTTCAATGAAAAATTTGTAGAAAATAAGAAATACGCCCCCCGTGAAGCAACAAAAATGCCTAAGAAACGTATGGTTGTTGTTTCTTGCATGGATGCTCGTTTAATTGAGCTACTTCCAAAAGCTTTAGATATACACGATGGAGATGCAAAAGTTATCAGAAATGCAGGTGGTAAGATTGCTTCTCCTTTCGATAGTGTTATGCAAAGTGTTGTAGCATCAGTATATGATCTAAATGCAGATGAAATCTTTCTTATCGGACACCATAGATGTGGTGCAAGCCAAACTAATCCCAAAGGAACACTTCAAAAAATATTAGATCGTGGAGTAGCTTCACCAGAAATTTTAGCAGCAATTGAATATGCTGGTGTTGACCTTGAAAAATGGCTATTTGGATTCGATGATATCTGTGATTCGACTCAAGCTAATGTTGATTTAGTAAGAAATCATCCACTTATTCCAAAAGATGTTCCTGTACATGGTTTAGTTATTGATCCTCACACAGGTAAATTAGATGTAGTAGTTGATGGATATAAAACATTAAATGGTATGAAACATTAATCATTACTTAAATGAAGGGAAGTTATTAAATATGAATAGACAAGAAGCTACGCAAAAAATTATGGAAGCAAAAATCGCAAAAGGTTTAACATGGGAAGAAATTTCAAAAGTAAGTGAAAACTCTGAGACTTGGGTTGTAACAGCATTATTAGGGCAGGCTACAATGACACGTCCGGAGGCAGAAAAAATCGGTAAACTATTAGAATTAGATGAAGAAGTAGTTCAGGCATTAACAGTAGTTCCACTTAGAGGTCAAGTAATGCAAATGCCTCCTACAGACCCAATCTTATATCGATTATATGAAATGATGTTACAATACGCCCCAACTCTTAGAGAATTAATATTAGAAAAAGCTGGAGAAGGTGTAATGAGTGCAATCAACTTCAATCTAGGTGTGGATACACAAGAAGATCCAAAAGGTGGCGATCCTCGTATTGTTATTACACTTAACGGGAAATTCTTACCGTTCCGTACATGGTAATTAATTAAAAATCTATCTATACAATTAAATTGATTTTACAGATTTACAAAATCCATCCTTTTTAATCTAACTGTGTAGAAAGGATGGATTTTTAATATGAGATTCTTTTTCGGCAAAGGAGAATAATATGAATAAAAAATACTTTGATACGAGCTTTAATATTCTACAATGGTTTGTGTTTCTATTAGCAAATGCAATTGCATTACCTATAATTATTGGTGGCATATTTCATTTACCAATAGAAGATGTCTCAACATTAATGCAGCGAACTTTTTTAGTTGTAGGAGTAAGTTCATTTATACAATCATGGTTTGGGCATCGCTATCCCATTGCGGATGGGCCAGCCGGTTCATGGGTAAGTATATTTGTCATATTGGGACAAGTCGCTATGCATCAGGGACAAAGTGCAAAAGACGTGTTGCAACTTTTAGAAGGTGGGTTAATTATTGCAGGTATATTACTCTTCGTTCTTGGTATAACAGGGCTTGTTCATCGAATCTTACGTTTATTTACTCCTTTAGTTACAGGGACATTTCTTTTAATTTTAGCACTTCAACTTAGTGGTGTGTTACTAAAAGGAATGATGGGATTACAAGGATCTGCAACTCATCCTGATTATCCAACAGCTATTATTGCGCTCTTTGTTTTTGCCCTTATTACTTTCTTATCAATTAAAGGGACAGGATGGATGAAAAGGTACGCTGTGTTACTTGGAATTTCATGTGGTTGGCTTTTGTATACTCTTTTAGGAGAATCATCTTATATGCCTACACATACAACGCTAGTTAAGTTACCAGAGATATTTGCTTGGGGCACACCTAGATTGGATATTGGAATGACCCTAACTGCAACTTTATTTACATTTCTTTTAGTTGCAAATACAATTGCTGCTATTTCAGCTGTAAAACAAGTAGCTCCCTTATCTAAAGAAAATGAAAAGCAAACATTGAACCGTGGTGTATGGGTCGGAGGTATATCACATATTATCTCGTCGTTGTTTTCTACAATTGGTATTGTACCATTACCTGCATCAGCAGGATTTATTCAATTAACAGGACAAAGAAAGTTGAAGTCGTTCCTTATAGCAAGTCTTATATTAGCAGGAATTTCTTTTGTTCCCTCAATCGTAAGCTTTATATCCTTGCTTCCAGGCCCTATTGCCAATGCTGCACTTTTAGCAACATTTGTCCAAGTAATAGGCATTTCATTTCAATCGATTTTAAGCGAAGAATTAAATCAACGCCGATTAACTATATTAGGAATTACATTATTAATCAGTTTAGGAATAATGTTTCTTCCAGAAAGCGCATTTAGTGGCATTCCTTCTTCCTTACAATATGTTTTAAGGAATGGATTGCTCGTGGGTACCGTGATTGTCATTCTATTGGAACAGTTTTGGAAAGAATAAAGTATTTATATGCTTTTTTATTTGGAAGAAAATAAAGAATGAAAATCAGCATTTGGAAATATTTTAAAATATCTTGATATAAACCTATGTATTTTGTAATATATAGGTATATTGTTAGTTTATTTGATTCCGTTCATTCCCACACCTTATGTGTTGTGGTTGAGTTGTAGAAGTAAGTTTTTTTCTTACTTTAATTTTGAAAGGGCTTCTTTGAGCCGATTAGTGTAATTAGCTTATTTTGCTATGCACAATTAATCGACTTGAGGAGGCCTTTTTTGTTTGGGTTTAAACAGGTATAAATATATATTTCTGTATAAAACAACAGATTAAGATAGGAAATTTATATAGGGGAGAAAACATATGAGTAATTGATTTGTTTATCAGGGAAATTGGAGGGATATGTAGTTTTTTTACGTTAAATGTATACACGGATATATGAAACTGTGGTTGTAAAATAGATACATAATAGATTTACGAATCGCAGCAAAAATAATTATATAGAAGTTTTGTAGACGACATAAATGTACTCATTATAAGAAGGATGAATAGAATTTTACTGTGAATTTTTAAAAAACGTATCAATTGATACGTTTTTTATTGTAATTCTAGTAAATATGAGGTACGATTTGAAAGGGGAAAGAATTTTAATGCATATTAGCTTTCAAAATAGGGAGACAAAAAAGCACACTAATTTTACAATCGGGGAGATTGAGCAGTACATATTAGAGTTTAAAAAATTAATTAAAAATAATCGATTTACGGTTTCTCGAAATGAAAAAAGGAAAGAGAATAGTGAATTTTTAGAGGCTAATAAGATTAACGCTAGTAAAGTGAAAGAGATTCTTCTTAATATAGGAGTACGTGATTTTTGTTATGCAGTTGATAATAAAAATCCAAATTTTGCTCATGAAAAATTGTATATCTTTTGTCCACAATATGAGTTAGATAATTGGGGACAAAAGAAGTCGGTAGACATATATATTAAGATGAATCTAATTGAAAATAAGGACAGGAACAAATACATGATTGTTGTTTCTTTTCATAAAAGGAATAAACCAGTCACTTATCTTTTTAGGTAAAGATAAGTGACTAATGGTTTTAGAATGAGGGAGGATTTTTATGTTGGTTTTATGTGAGTTTTGTCGAGATATGGTAAAGTATTCTACTAAAGATGTTTCAAAAGTGACAGTCATTAGAGGGAAGCAATATCATTATGTAGGTAAAGAAGCAAATTGCGAGGAGTGTAAATCTGAAATATTTGTTCCTAACATTCATGATTATAATTTAGAACAATTAGATCATGCCTATAGACAACAGGAACAGTTAGTTACTATTTCTGAAATAAGAGAGGTTTTAGAAAAATATAAGATTGGAAAACGTCCATTGTCTTTACTTTTAGGTTGGGGAGAGGTTACCCTAACAAGGTATGTAAATGGAGATATTCCGACGAAGCAGTACTCGGATATATTGAAAAGATTAGGTAGAGATCAATCTTTTATGCTAGATATTTTGGAAAGAAATAAAGATTTAATTACTCAAAAAGCATATAGAGTCTCTAAAGAAGCAATCGCAAAGCTACAGGAAAATGATGATATTCCTTCTACGCAGACTACGAAAATCGAGGAAGTTGCTAACTATTTGCTATATAAAAATGATGATATTACTCCTTTAGCTCTTCAAAAGCTGTTATACTATGCGCAAGGATTTTGTAAGGTGCTTACTGGGACATATTTATTTGAAGATGATTGTGAAGTAGGAAGTCATGGCCTGGTATATCGAGTTATTTTTAATAAATATAAAGTATATCAGTACGACAATCTTGAAGTTAATTATGATAGTACAAATCAATTAACTCAAATAGAAAAGGAAATATTAGACTGTGTAATCAATACTTTAGGTTGTTATAGTGGGAAGAGTTTAGAAAAAATGATTCTATTTGACTTACCATGGGAAGTTGCGCATCTAGAATTAGAAGATAATGATCCCGGTAAACCTATTATGGAAAAAGAAGAGATAGATAATTGCTTTAATACAATGAAACAGGCATATAATTTAGTTACAATTTCTGATATAAAGAAATATGGCATAAAAGCATTTGAAAATATAAACAATTCAATGTTGTAACTATATCATTTTTAATATGATTGATATATGAATTTTTTACTGTTAATCAGGCCTCTATAAAGGTATTAAAAGATAGTACTAATTACAAAAGGTTAGGATTGCAGAATATAAACATTATTAACACGATGTAAATATGCATATTAAATAAAAAGTAAAGTGGATTGATACATTATATGGTAAAATGATATATATGAAAACGTCTTATGAAGTAAATTTTACGCTTTGGACCTTTAGCTCAGCTGGTTAGAGCAAACGGCTCATAACCGTTCGGTCGTAGGTTCGAGTCCTACAAGGTCCACTTATAAACAGGGAGAAAGCACTCAAATGAGTGCTTTCTCCCTGTTTATAATAAATAAAGGGGATTGTGACATGAAAATAATTGATTTAGAGACAGAAAGAAAAAAGAAGGGGAAATTAATGGTAACTATTCCAATTATAGAACTAATATATGGAAAAAAAGGGGAAATTGAATTTAAAGTAGTGGGAAAAAAAGTTGTTCCACAATCCATGTTAGAGAATTAAACTACTTTCAATTCCTATAGGCTGTAAGGTCATTAAGTGGGAGATTTCTAAGTACGGAAACCTCGTGGATTTTGATTGATTATGCTATCCCTGTAGTTCCTAAGGTTAAGAGATGAGTTTTCTCCGTTAGTATGGGAGAAAAAGGAAAGGACATAGCTAATGCGGTTTTAGATACGGGTTGCAATATTAATATAAAGACGTTATTCTTTCCTATGATTTCTCAGAAAGAATAACGCCTTTTTCATTTTAGAGAGTATTTTGTCTTGTTAGCTTGATAGCGATAGGGTAGCGCCATCAAAACGCAAATTTCGTACGCTAAGAGAATTTGGGAAGAGCTAAGGTTCTGATTCCCTTAAAGGACAAAACGAAAGAGAATTCCTAACAATAAAGTTGTATTTACCTAGGAAAATTAATATGCTTTGAACTAAGAGGTAAGATATTTGCCAACCTTCTTCATACTTTTTGTAGCTGGATTTAAATACAAAATATTACAGAAGTAGAGACAACATTGATAATTAGATTTAGCCCACTGGTGCGTTATAACTAGTCTAATAGTAATCTTTCTCGAAGCTCACTGTATTATCGAAAAGAATTGCGCATGCTAATGCATTCATTGCTTATTCTTTAGTTTATTGAATATAATGATCCTATTTCTAAAATAGAAGGATGATAGGATCAATTACTTGTCATTATAAATTTAATTAAAAAACAATTGTACTAACAGCATGTAGATAATTGTTCCACCTGCTATGGAGAGAAGCATTTGTCTCTTCCATATGTGAAGGATTATTACTACTCCTACTGAAATTAATTCTGGAGCACCATGATTGCCGGATAATAAGTTCAGATCCTTAAAACAGTAAATAACTAAAAGACCTATGACAGCTGAAGGTAGTACCTTACCTAGATACTGGACATATTGCGGAGTAGGTTTATCTGATGGGAACACTAAGAAGGGAAGGAACCTTGTAATCATTGTGCCTAAAACCACTATACCAACTGTTATAACTTGTTGCAGTAAACTCATTGTCACACGGAAACCTCCTCTATGTTCTCTATTGGTTTTTTTAGGATAGTAAGTACTAATAAAATCATAATCATTGCAGGAATTATGAAATTGTTTCCACCAAAAATAATTAGGCTAAATATCGATAATCCCAGTCCTACAAGAGCGCTATAATGCTTTTTCTCCCTCATCCATTGTTCAACAAAAATCACAACGAAAAGTGCTGTCATAACGAAATCTAGTCCTTTTGTATTGAAGTGTACAAGGGAACCAAAAATCCCACCAATTGCGGCTCCTATACCCCAATACAAATGATTAAGCAGTGTCACGAAGAACATAAACCAACCCTTATCAACACCTTTTGGAATATCAACAGTAGAATTAATAGAAAAAGATTCATCACATAGTCCAAAAATAAGATAAAACTTTTTCTTACCAGTTCCTTTATACTTATCTAGCATAGAAATACCATAAAATAAATGCCGTGCATTCACCATTAAAGTAAGAAAAAGTGCATGAATTGGATTAAAAGCAACCAGTAATAAATTAGCTGCAATAAATTCCATTGATCCTGCGAATATGATTAAACTCATTAGAATTGGATATATTGCACTGAAACCCAGAGAGTTCATGTAGATTCCATAAGCAATTCCTAAAAATACAAAACCAGCAAAAATAGGTATTGTATAAGGGAAAGCTGCACGGAATGCGATTCGTATTTGATTTCTATTTTTCATATTATTCACATCCTTAATCAAGAGCTTTATTGCATACAAATTTAACACATAAAATCCATACAATGAATAAGAAAATTGTATGGATTACAATTTTCTTTAGAGGAGTGTGTTATTCTAACTTTAAAATAATGCTGAGTTTTTATCCTTGTAATACTTTTCAAAGTTTATAAATCTTAATTTTAACTATTAAAATTTATCCTATAAAAATTTAATCGTAGAGGTGAAACATGCCAGTAAATTCATTTGAAAATTACTCTATGTCTTGGAAACCTAATAAGGAACTATTAAAGCGTCCGTTTTATTCCTCTATTGCAGCACTACTTGAACATGATATTGTAAATGGTTTTTTAGCTCCAGGAACAAAATTGCCTCCACAACGAGAATTAGCAGATTTTTTAGATTTAAACTTTACAACAATTACCCGAGCTTACAAACTATGTGAAGTTAAAGGCCTAATTTATGCAATCACAGGGAGTGGAACTTTTGTAGCTCCTAATGCAACTCGTTCCATTACTATTTCTACAGAGGAAATCAGAAACTGCATTGATCTTGGATTAGTAGCATCATTTGAGCAAACTAATAGTATTGTCGCAGAGACTATTCAAAAGGTCGTAGATAAAAAGTATTTAGAGCAACTATTAAATTACAATGATCCAACTGGTCTTCCGCATCAAAAAACGGCAGGTCTCAATTGGATGAAGTCTTTCGGCATTAATGTGGATCAAGACCATATAGCAATAGTTTCGGGGGCACAAAATGCTTTAGCAATTACATTGACAGCGTTGTTTAAACCTGGAAACCGAATTGCAACTGATATATACACCTATTCAAATTTTATCGAATTGGCAAAAATGCTACATATTCAATTAGTACCCATTCAAGGGGATGAATTTGGAATGCTCCCAAGTGAACTCGATAAGCAATGTAGTCAATTAGATATTCATGGTATTTTTTTAATGCCTTCTTGCTCTAATCCTACTACGATTATGATTTCAGATTTTCGAAAAAAAGAGTTAGCAGCAATCATTCGAAAGCATCAAATAATTTTGATTGAGGATGATATTCATGCATTTTTGACAGCAGGGGTTATTTCTGATTATGAGCAACCAATGTTTAATTTACTTCCAGAACAAAGTGTTTATATTAGTGGAACTTCTAAGTGCATTTGTTCAGGATTAAGGGTTGCTTATATGGTATTCGGAGATGCCTTACGTAAGGCTATTTTAAAGGCTATATTTAATGTCAATGTTAAAACATCTTCCTTAGACGTAGAGGTGATAACAGAGCTAGTGTTATCAGGAAAAGCTCATGAAATTGTTAAGCAGAAGAAATTTTTAGCAGAGTCTGCAAACGAAATTTATTCAGGATATTTTTCTTCCAACAAGCCTGTAGGGCATCCTTTTAGTTTTTACCGTTGGCTACCTATTCAAAATCATTATGATGCATTTCAATTAGAAACAGATTTGGAGAGGCACGGCATTCGGGTTTTTCATTCCGAGCGCTTTATTACAGCACAAACCATGCCTAATCAGTATTTACGAGTCGCTCTATCCTCTACAAACTCATTAGAAGAGTTGAAAATAGGGCTAGAAATACTAAAACAATATCTCGGCTAGTTTAAAAAGAATACAGCAGACATTTACGTGAACTACCCGCCACTTAACGTCCTAACGGACTGTTTGAAGTGGGGGCTTCTCGGTTAGTCGTTACTTTT
>NZ_JASNGE010000044.1:0-30499 GCF_030164735.1 Bacillus sp. RB3 | reverse complement strand
GAAGAAAATTTAGCCATAAAAAATGCACCTCCTATTGTTAATTATGTGTCTAACAATTGGGGTGCACTTCAGTAATGGTGGTCTTTTTTAAATTGGTAAGATTGTACTAGGTTGAGCAAAAAAATGGAACCGAAAAAGTTATTTCTAATGAGGATAGCCTTCTTATGATGAAGTTTCATTCAGTGGATCTGCAAGCAAACATAAAAGAAGGAAAAAATTACGATTTTACTTTACGTGGATATAGAGTACCTATACTTTCATGGTTTCCAAATTTAGATGGTGCCGAACCACAAAATTAGCACTATTCTTTAATAAAAAATCCTACTCATTTTTTAATGAGTAGGATTTTTTATTAAAGAGCTATTTCGTATTAATTTGTGCCATCATTTAATATGCTATTTTTAAATGATTTCCAAATTTGATGACTAATTATCTAAATTTCTAAACTCTATACAGCACTATCAATTAAACAATTATTAGATATATCTTCTATCTAAAACATCGTATTATCATTAGCTGCTTCACTTGGAATCTCTTGAATTACATCCCAGTGTTCGACAATCTTTCCATCCTTGATACGAAATATATCCACTATAGCAACTCCCTTATCTTGAGAATTAGTACGAGAATGTACATGAAGAGCAACTGTATCCCCTTCAGCTACTACACGTTTAATCTCTGCAGAGGAATTAGGATTTTTAACAAAATCCTCCTTAAAGAAATCCATGAAGGCTTTTCGTCCATCAGCAACAAAAGGATTATGTTGCTTATAATCTTCGCTAACATATTTAGGGATAATATCGATATTATGTTTGTTAAAAACTTCATTATAGAAATCAACTACCATCTTTTTATTCTTTTCATTTTCTTTTACTTCTTTTGATACAGAAGCGACATTCTCGCTCTTAATTGAGTTACCTTTGTTATTACCGTTGGAAGCTTGATATACCAAAGTCGAAACTACTCCTAAAATAAATACAGAAATAATTGTTATGATTAAATTTTTCTCTAATTTCATATATACCTACCTCTTCTACTTAAATAAGTTTTCTTCTATAAAAAGCTTGAAGAAGGAGAAACCTTCCCCAAAATGTAATGTCAGGGATAATGTTAGGAATTTCATTTATCCTAACCTCCCCCTATACAAGGCATATTAGAAACGATTAACTCTAACTTAATACCTCATTAACAGTTGCACTGTCCACAATTTGAATAAACTTCTTAACCTTATCGTTCTCATCAAACTTATAAAGATGACAAAAATCTGCTACAAATGACTTCCCTGTAGCTTTATATGTTCCACTATATTTTCCATACACGATAACAGTATTGTTATTAAAAGCATAAATTTCATCTTTAGCGCTATAGTCATCCCATTCTGTGCCAAGACGTTCATGTACGTTTTTCACTACTTCATCTGGACCTATATAAGTACCTGCATATGGAAACCCAGCAGCTTCTGTCCAAGATACATTTTCACTTAAATACGTTTTGAACGCATCCAATTTCCCTTCGCCAGTTAACACATACGTTTCATGTAATAGTTTTTGATATTTATTCATATCATTAACCCCAAGGCATTTCTTTTGTTACAACTTTTGCACTTAATTCTAATACACCTTTATTTGCATAGCCTGGATATGCTGCTTCAAGTTTTGCCACAAAATCTTTTGAAGTTCCACTTTCCTCAGAAGCTTGAACCGCCGTTCTTAGATAATCCATTGTCGCAGTAAGTGCTTGATTATTTAGGGATTTTTCGATTGATCCATGGCTAGGCACAATTATGTCAGCATGTAATGCTTGTAATACTTTCAAGTTCTCAATCCATGCCTCCATAGCCGCTTTTGAGCTAGTATCCGCTAAGAATACATGTATTTCGTTAAATACATCGATACCACCAATTAATACTTTTAGTTCTTTATTAAATAGGCTAGTTCTGTAATGATCTAAGCCTACTAGTTCAAATGTTAACCCCTGAAAATCAATCGCTTTTTCTTTAAATACTTGAGGTAATACCACGTTACTTGGTGCATTTTCTCCAAGGGCGTCTTTCCAAACTTTTAATTTCCCTAAGACAGAATGAACGATATGTTCAACAGTAGACTCTGTTGCATACGCTATAGCTTCTGGGTAAACGGCTTTAATGCTCTCTAATCCAAAGTAGTAGTCTGGATCCCCATGAATAATAAAGATTTTATCTAGAGATAAGTTGTTTTTTTTCAAATACTCTACAATTTCTTTCGAATCAGACTGCGTAAATTTTGAGTTTATTAAAAATGCATGTCCTGCTTTCTCAACTAATGTTGCTGTGACCATAAAGCTTTTTTCGTCCGAACTAAACACCGTTAATTTCACATCTTTTTGATTTGTATCGATTGTTTTAAACATAGTATGTTATTCTCCTTTTGTTAAAGTTATTAACTAATTATCATATTTTTATCTTGTTCCGATAAAATCTCCCACTCCCATTTATCTGAAAGTGTAATAGTACTGGCGAATATTCCGGAGATCAACGTCAGGTGGTCTAAGATAACATGTTTGCTACTGTATCCTAAATTTTCTTAATATAAATTTTTAAAACGCGCTTCAATTTTATCCGGTGTCATTACGCCACCACCAATAGGAATAATTTGATTATCCTTTTGTAAAAGTAATGAAGGATAGCTATTAACACCAAGCTGTCGAACTTTATTGAAATCATTTTGGACATCTATTATTGTTTCTTGAGCGTTTAAACGTTCTAATACTTGTTCAGGGTTCAAACCATGCTCGATTGCAATCTTGCGATATGTTTCAGGATCACTCAGACTTTGGCCCTCATAATAAAACGCTTTTTGCATAGCCGAAGTGAATTCTAATAAACGGTCTGGCGCTAATGAGCGTAAAGCTGAAAAGCCAATTGCAGCATCTTTCGAATTCATTTTAAAAGTCCCTTCCTCCACCAATTTTTGATATGAAGGACCAAATTCAGCACCTGTAAGTTGATTAATTCTTTTATTTCCTTCTTCTATATATGAGAAGTTTTTCATTGGTAAATTATCTAAAAATAACCCTCCACATAAAACCGTTAATGGTACTTCAGTGTGGTTTTTGTAAAATCCTTTAATACTTTCTGAAAAACCATAGCACCATCCACAATATGCATCCCATACGTAAATAAGATTATCTTGTTTCGTCTCCATTTAAATCTCCTACCTTTTTTTATTATCCAGCTCAACTAAATTTTTGGTTTATATAGGTACATCTTTTTATACCTTGTTCTTTTTTAGATACCTTACTATATTTCCCCAAAACTAATATTTCCAAAGAAAGATCCACCAAGGTTTTTAACAAAAGATAACAATGCACCTTATTGCCCCGTAACAGAAAATACTAAAGCTTGGAATATGCATTGATTTGAATGTGTTAGTAACTTTCTACACCGGGTGGCAACGTATGGACCACCATCCTTAATTAAATATATAAATCATATTTTTAGCAGATATTAGTTGTAACTAAATTAATTACATCTTTATGTAACCATTTTAGTTACAACTAGTATAGAAGTCAATTCTTTTTTTCGAAAACATTAAATTTCTACATTATAACGAAATTCTATGTTAACTTGTAAAAAAAAAAGAGGAGCCATCTCCTCTTCATAAATAAACACTATTTAATTTGTTCCTTATACTCATGGTTAACAACTACATACCACTTTCCTGTATCAAATTTTTTTTTATTAATCACGTAAACTTTACTTTCTCTCATTACCTCCCCTGGTTTTAATCCCTTAGTAATAGTAGAGGTCTCGGCTTTTTCAACCGCATAACTACTAGCTGCCAACACATCACTTTGGTAAGCATTATCATTTTCATCCACTAAATCCACTGATGGTAAAACGGCTAATTTCATCGGTTCGTTTGTGATATTTTTCCCTTCTGCTTCTACAACAATAAAGACATGTCCATCTTCAGGTTTTTGGAATCCTATACTCTCTTTACCAACCTTATCTCTTTCTACAACTCTTTTTACAGTTACATCAAATTTAGGTGTATGAAAATCCTTGTTTACAGCATACTCTTTTTCTTTTATTTTTGATTTCTCTTTTGTTTGTTCTGTATTTTTCTGCTTTGTATTCTCTTTCGTTTTCGTCTCATCAGTTGTTTGCACTTTCTTTTCTTCTTGTTTAGAATTGGTTTCTTTAGATTCTGAAGAAGTTTTGTCGGATGTATTGCCGCAACCAGATAAATTGAATACTAAAGCGCCACCCAAAATACATGTAGTAAATTTTTTCAACATCTCTTTTTATCCCCCAATAACACGATATGTAAATTTCTTACTTATCATAGCAAAAAACACGATCTTAAATTGTTGCATCTTGTCGAATGATTAAGAATAATCAAGTTACTCCACATCCTCTTTTATTATAAAGGTAAATATAACGTCTATAAAACCTGCTATAATAGGTTTTTACACCCTTAGCATACAATTTTTTACTTTCGGTAATGTGCCCCCCATTTGAAGGATAATTGGAATATTAAGACCAACTGATAGAGGTGTTTGCGTGGAATTATTTGAGTATTATAAAAAAAAGGGGAAGTTGAAGTGTTTAATTGGAACTGGGCTTTTTCTTTATGGATTAATTGGTATGTATAATACTTGGGGTAATATTAATTGGGGACCAGTAATCTTAATTATTATAGCTTCTCTTGTATTTTTTAGTATTGGATTTTGGCAATTAAGAAAAGGAAATTTACTAGAAAAAAATATAGTTAAAAATGATTTAACATTTTGGGATATTGATACTTATGTTTTGTTAGAATTACCCGGCAATAATAAACATTTAGGTTTATATACTCCTGATGGAAGATATGTAGCAGGAACAAAGATGATTCCTTCAACATTACATATTTTAAAAAATAAAGAAGTTTTTGGATTGGAAGCAAGTGATGGAGAAATTCTTGCATATTTTCAAAGTGAAGTTGAAAATTATGATTGGGCTATTTATGATTCGAATTATAATTGTGTAGGTATGTTTAAAGAAAATATGATACAAGGATTTGGAATGGTACGTGGTTCTTTGATGAATGAAAAAGAGATAAAAATTTCTGAGATAGAAGTGGAATTTGATTTTTTCGAAACGTCTTTTCATACAATGGATGATCGTATATTAATAAACTGCAAGAGGGGATATATGCCTTTAGAATGGAGTGAAAGATTTGGCTTAAATGTACCGATTATTAAATTAGGTAATAATATTTCTAATACTGAAAAAATTTTTGGTTTAGGTATTCTTCTTTATATTTTAGAAACAATTAAAGTAAGAAAAAGTAGGATTTTTAATGATTAGAATTAAATATTTATATTATGAAATTTATTGAATCTTTTATTAGAGATTACATCGCCGAAAGTGAAATATTGTATATTTTAGAATTACTTTACGTTCACTTCTTGAAATTGATGAGCATTTGTTATGCCAGAACCAACTGGAAATGGAAACGGCAAGCGAGTATACTCCGCTTGCCGTTTTTTCATAGCTTCGTATGTATTTGAATCCCTTTCGCTTTCTCTTCTTCACCCTTCACGCGTACAATTAAATCATATGATCCGGATTTTGGCGCTTCAAAAGAAAGCAAACCTTCTTTTTGAGAAGTGACTTCTTCTTCATAAATGACCTTATCGTCTTTTGTGACTTGCAATAAAATCGTACCTTCTTCAACTGCTGCCTCATAAGGAATTTCCACATTTCCTTTTTCAGCTTTAAGCGTTTGTACATCGTAATACCCCTGCAAAGAACCAATTGTTAAAGTCGTTTCGCCATTTTTTTGAACCTTTGTGACTTTTGTTGCTGTATTACATGCGCTTAATAATACAACAAGAGTCAAAATGAGAAATGAACGAAGCAATTTCATAGAGAGTCCCCCTTCCATTAAATATATTAAGGATAAAATATACAATCTAACATATCATTACAATTATAGTTGAAAAATAAGGAAAATTATATAACAGGAAATGCAACTATAAACAATCACTGACCATTAGTCTACAACCAATCCCACACCCCAACACAAAAGAAAAAAGCACCAGGTCCCCCCTAGTGCTCTCCCTCTAAAACAAATGACAAGCCACCTGATGCCCCTTCGCAATCTCAACCATCTTCGGTACTTCCTGTGCGCATTTTTCAGTGGCGAATTTGCAGCGCGTTCTGAATTTGCAGCCGGATGGTGAGTTGAGTGGGCTTGGTACTTCTCCTTGCAAAATGATCCGTTCTTTGCCTATGTTTGTTGGATCTGGTTCTGGCATGGATGAGAGTAGTGCTTGTGTGTATGGATGTGCCGGTTTTGTGTATAGGTCTTCACTGTCGGCAATTTCTACTATGTTTCCTAAGTACATGACTCCGATGCGGTCTGATATGTGTCTTACCATAGATAGGTCATGTGCGATGAATAAATATGTGACTCCTGTTTCTTCTTGGATGTCTTGCAGCATATTTACGACTTGTGCTTGGACTGAGACATCGAGTGCTGAGATTGGTTCGTCACATAGGATAAAGTCTGGTTTTACAGATAATGCACGCGCGATGCTAATGCGCTGGCGCTGGCCCCCGCTAAATTCGTGCGGGTAGCGATATAAATGTTCTTCTTTTAAGCCTACCTTTTTGAGCAGGTCTAATATGATTTCTTTTTGTTCTTCTTTTTCGTAAGAGCCGTGAATGTTCATTGGCTCGCTAATAATTTGGAATACATTCATTGCCGGGTTTAATGATGCGTATGGATCTTGGAAAATGATTTGCATTCGTTTTCGATATTCTTTTAGTTCACTTTCTTTTAAACTTGCGATATCTTTTCCATCAAATAAAACGTTACCTGAAGTGACATCGTGTAAGCGAATGATACTTCTTCCTGTCGTTGATTTTCCGCATCCAGATTCTCCTACTAACCCGAATGTTTCACCCTTTTTAATAATGAAGCTTAAATCATCGACTGCTTTTAATTGCTCTGTTTTTCTGCCGAATAGTCCTTTTTTAATAGGAAAATACTTTTTTAAGTTCCGAACTTCAATTAAGTTTTCTTCATGCATGAAAATCACCTACCGCCCTATCGTTTAGCCAGCACATGGAACGTCTTTCGTTTCCGATTTCAAAATATGGTGGACGTTCTTTTTCACAAATGTCCATCGCATGCGGGCAACGCTCTGCGAACGGGCAACCTTGTGGTGGGTTTAATAAGTTTGGCGTTACACCTTGAATGGGAGAAAGTCTTTCTTTTACGCCGTTTGCGATTTTTGGCAGAGAGTTTAATAACCCTTTCGTATATGGATGATTCGGCGATTGGAAAATATCAAGTACAGGTCCTTCTTCCATAATAAGTCCGCCATACATAACGATAACGCGTGTACAGTTTTGTGCGACTATTCCTAAGTCATGCGTAATAAGAAGTAACGCCATGTTCGTTTCGTTTTTTAAGTTTTTCATTAAATCTAGTATTTGTGCTTGTATCGTTACATCAAGTGCTGTCGTCGGTTCGTCCGCAATGAGAAGGTCAGGGTTACAAGACATCGCCATTGCGATCATAACTCGCTGCTTCATACCTCCGCTTAGTTCATGCGGATATTGTTTCACCCTTTCTTCTGGTGAAGAAAGACCGACTTGTTTTAACAAGTTGACCGCGATTTGCTCTGCTTCTTTCTTTTTCACTTTTTGATGACGTATAATTACTTCCATCATTTGTTTCCCAATTTTCACGACCGGATTTAGCGCTGACATTGGGTCTTGAGAGATAAGTGAAATTTGATTTCCTCTAATAGAACGTAATTCTTTCTCAGATTTAGAAAGGATATTTTCATTATGAAAAAGAATTTCCCCTTCTTTCACTTTCCCTGGTGATGTAACGAGAGACATAACAGACTTCGCCATCACACTCTTTCCGCTTCCAGACTCCCCAACGATACCAACTACTTCTCCTTTATTTAAACGAAATGTAACGCCGCGAACTGCTTCTACTTCTCCGCTTTCTATGAAAAAAGAAGTCTTTAAATTCTTCACTTCTAATAGTTTTTCAGACACGCTTCTCACTCCTTTCACGTAACACTTTAGTTTTCATTTCCAGCTCCTTTTGGCGCGAAAGCTTTCTTCAATGCTTCACCAATTACGTTAAAACTAAGTACCGTTAAAAGGATAAGGAATCCTGGGAAGAGTGTTAAATACCAAGCTTCGCCAATATATCCTTGCGCATTGTTTAGCATGCTACCCCAAGAAGAATCTGGCTCTCTAATACCTAAACCTAAAAAGCTAAGTGATGATTCCATTAAAATCGATGTCGCAATTGTTAATGTCGCAGCGATAATAATGGTTGATAAAATGTTAGGAATGATATGTCTTACAATAATTGTGAGTGATTTCTGTCCTGATACTTTTGCATATAAAACGTACTCACGCTCTTTTACAGATAGCGTTTCTGCCCTTACAATACGAGCGGTGTCCATCCATGTTAGTAATCCAATAATAAGAACTAACGTCGTAATCCCTGGTTTTAAATAAGCATTTAATAACAGCATTAAGAAGAATGATGGGATTGACATAAGTACTTCCACAATTCGCATTAAGAAGTTGTCTAACTTTCCGCCAAAATATCCGCTAATTGTTCCGACTGCGGTTCCGATTGTAATGGAAACAACCATCGCAAGGAAACCGACCGCAAGTGAAACTCTTCCGCCATATAATGCCCTCGTTAAGTAATCCCTTCCGTAATCATCCGTGCCGAAAGGATGACTCATACTCGGTTCTTGTAAACGATCTGGAATCGACATTTTACTAGGATCGTACGGTGATACGAATGCGAATATCGATGCAATTGTTAAAACCGCAAGTATAATAACTCCTATTAGTACAAACTTATTTTTCGTAAAACTACTTTTTAACGTTTGAAATCTCCTATTATTCATTCCAAATCACCCCCTCATTCGAATGCGCGGATCTACTACGCCATATAAAATATCAGCAATTAAATTACCGAGAATTAACATGAACGATGATAACAATGTGATTGCCATAATAATTGGATAATCAAATCTAAAAATAGCATTCACCCCGAGCGAACCAAGTCCCGGCCATGAGAATACTGTTTCCGTAATAAACGCCCCGCCTACTAAACTTGGAATGGATAATCCGAAAATTGTAATGATTGGTATTAATACGTTTCGAAGTACGTGATTAAATAAAACTGTTTTTTTCGAAGCACCGTACGCATATTGAATTTGTACATAGTCTTCTTCTAATTGCTGAATTGTACTGGAACGAATATATCTCATATAAACAGAGACGTTTTGGAACGCTAGCACCATACAAGGTAAAATGCCGTGCTGGACAATATCCCAGACGGAATCTTGACCGACTGTGCGCATACCCATGCTCGGAAGAAGGTTCAACTTTAAAGAGAATAAGTAAATTAATAGTAAAGCGAACCAAAAGACTGGCATTGAAATTCCCACATAAGAGATAAAGTTCACAATGCGATCAAAGATAGAATTCTTTTTCACACCTGTAAGTAGTCCAAGTGGTATTGCGATTACAAATGAGACGAGTAAAGACGATCCCATTAAGCCGATTGTCGCAGGTAACCTTTCTACAATAAGATCTAGAACAGGACGATGGTTTTGAAGTGAATAACCAAAGTTCCCTGTTAAAATATTTTTTAACCATAAAATATACTGCATATAAATTGGTTGATCTAGCCCTAAACTTGTGCGAATACGCTCAACATCAATTGGACTCATATTCGGCGTGACAAAGTTTCGAACCGGATCGCCCGGTGCTAGTTTTATTAATAGAAAAGAAATAATAGAAATAACAAATAAAAGCGGAATTGCATTTAAAAGCCTCTTCCCAATTACTTTATACACAAACTTCCCCCCTCAAGGTAAAGTGAAACTTTCATTAGCCTACATCAATTAGGCTTTAACTTGATAAAGAAGCTGATTTCCACCAGCTTCTTTACAGTTTCTTATTTCACTTCATAAATCTTAGATAAATCTTCAAACATTGTGACAGGAATTGCTTTTGCTTCTTTCAATCCATCAAACTTTTTATCTACTGCAATAACTGCTTTCGGATACGCAATTGGTAGATAAGGTACGTCTTCTCTAGCTGTCTCTTGAATTTTATGGTATAGCTCTGCACGTTTTGTTTTATCTGTTTCAACTGCAGCTTCTTCCCATAACTTATCGAAATCAGCGTTTTTATATCGTGCATAATTGTATTCAGCATTACTTAAGAATAAGCTCTTATATGAATCTGGCTCAGGTCCCATTATGTAACCACCAAATGTAATGTCATATTCTTTATTCTCTTTATCTAGGCCTTTTTCGCTTGCCGCACTAGCATCTAATGCATTTAGTTCAACTTCTAAGCCAACTTCTTTTAATTTTTGTTGTGTATAAAGCGCTAAGCTTTCCATAATTTTATTATTCGTTACATACATCACACGTACTTTTTCTTTATCTTTCACGCCAGCTTTTGCTAATAAATCTTTCGCTTCTTTTTTATCATACTTATAGTCTTTAATATCTTTCGCATAATACATAGCGTCTGGCGTTAAGATTGAATTTGCTGGTTCTGCAAATTCACCCGAAACGAATGCTGAGTTAATCATTTCTTTTTTATCTAACGCATGCGCAATTGCTTGGCGCACTTCTTTTTTCTTCATCAAATCTGTATTCATGTTATAAGATAAGTAGAATAATCTACCTTCAGGGAATGTCACCATTGAGAAGTTCCCAGTACTATCTAGTTTTTTAAAGTCTTGCGGCTCAATCATTTTCATGTTGATTTGACCATTTTGCAGTGAAACATTTGCTGTATTACGGTCTTTTACAACGCGGTATACGATAGAGTCTAATTTAGCTTTCCCACCTACATAATCATCAAATCGATCTAATGCAACATACTCATCTGATTTATACTCTTTAAACTTAAACGGCCCTGATCCTACAGGCTGTAAGTTTTTCTTACTCTTCGCTAAATCTGCTTCCCCTTCAAATACATGTTTCGGAATTGGGAAGAAATCATTCATTACACCTTCGAAAGATGCGCTTACTTGTGGTAAAACGAATTGAGTTGTTAACTCATCTACCTTTTTCACCTCAAGCGGCTTTCCTTTAAAAATAAAGTTTTCACGACTTGAGCTATTTTGCTTCTCATCCAAAATAGATTGGAATGTAAATGCTATATCGTCTGATGTAATTTTCTTACCATCATGCCATTTCAAATTATCTTTTAATTTCAATGTCCACGTTAATTGATCTTCTGAAGGCGTAAAGCTCTCAGCAAGAACAAACTTTTTCTTACCGTCTTCCATATGATATAGCGGCGCATATAAAGCCTGCTGCACAGTTAATGACACACGATCATTCGCATAAAGCGGATTCATCGTATCTGGATTATCGCTAACACCAATCGTTAACGTTCCTCCATCTTTCGGAGTCCCTGATTTACTAGTGCCCGCTTGCTTCGAAGAATCTTTTTCCCCAGAACAAGCCGCTAATGCAATAAGTAGTATTAGAACAAATGGTAATGCAAATAATTTCCGTTTCATCTTTTGGCCCCCTCAAACTAGTTATACCCATAAGAAAACTCAGAATTAATCCCGAGTTTTCTTATAAGTTTTAAACTACCACTACCTGTATGTAAAGTCAAACTTTTTTGTAAATGTGGAAAGTTTGAAATCTACTAATACATTCTTGCCATAAAATATATTTATAAGGAGGATTAAAAAAGAAGACCACGAATAGGTTACCTCGTAAAATGAGTTAAAAAACTAGTAGCTTACAAAAAAACTCTAAAATGATTGTTATATATGACCGAAAATGTAGAATGGGATTAAAGACAAAAAACACATTTAGGAGGTTATCATGACATTTGATGAACTGAAAAAAAACAAACCAACAACCCAATGGATTGAGAATGATGAAGATGGGGAATTTTTCACTGAAGAAAATATAAGTGCAACAAATAAAGTTCTTGATACTTACATAAATAATTTAGAGCAATTGGGAAAAAATCCAACTGAAATTGAAATAATGCATGTTGTTAAAGAGGTTGTTCTTAACATAAATGAATTAAATGACGAACATGACTATTTTATCGAAACAATGGAAAGAGAAGATCTCTATGAATTTATCGATACAGCAGCACGAATAGCTGGTCTAGAATCTGAAGAAGACATAACAGAAGAATGGCGTGAATGGTAAAAAGTTGCACCTCTAATAATTAGAGGTGCAACTTTTTTCATACACCAATTGAATGAATGAATGAATGATGTGATGTCTGCGCAGAATTCATATATTTCAACATAATATTAAAAGGCTTCAATTATAAATACTAGCACACCCATCCTGACAAAAAAGACCACCAAAAAGCAGTCCCTCAAAACTCAATCTTATTACCTACTCCTTGCTCCACCGCTTTCTCATACAAATACTTCGCAACGATAATATCTACTACCGCCAAACCAACTGATTTGAAAATAGTAATCTCTTCATCATTTTCGCGTCCAGCTTTTTCTCCACTTATAATTTGACCAAGTTCAGCGTGAATGGCGTTTGCTTTGAATAGACCTTCTTTTATCGGAACTTGAAGGTCTCCTGTTTCGTCTAGTGCTGCTTCTTTTGATTCGACTACTACTTTGTTTGCTCCCGCGATGGCATGGGATGGTAGTTCTTGCATGTTCGGTTTGAATGAGCCGACGGCGTTTATGTGGACGCCTTTTTGTAGTTTTTCTGAGAAGACTGGTGTGGATGCGTTCGTAGTTGTGACGATGATGTCTGCTTCGCTTATTGCTTCATTTGCATTTGTGTGAACATATGCAGGTTTGTTGAATCTCTCTTGTATATATTCCGCAAATGCATACGCCTTTTCTTCTGTGCGATTGTATAAGATGACTTTTTCGATATCTCTAACCGCAAATATTGCTTCGGCAATTCCTTTCGCTTGTTCGCCCGTGCCGATAATGCATAAAGTTTTTGCGTTATGACGAGCTAAATATTTTGTCGCTACTCCTGATAAGGCGCCTGTTCGGATCATCGTTAAGTGCGATCCTTCTAAAAGTGCGAGCGGTTCTCCCGTTTGAAAGTCTGATAGCATCACAATCCCGTTTATCGTTTTCTTTCCTATCTTTTTGTTCTCTGGGACTACTGTTACTACTTTTAAGCCAAGTGCCTCAAGCCCTTCCGCTACTGAGGGCATAATTAATGCCGTATTTTTCTCGTTCGCAAATGGCAATGAGCCTCGAATTGGTGTGATCGTTCTTTCTGCGGAAAATTCTTTTAAAGCAAGCGCCGCGTATTCAATGACTTCGTTCATATTTACTAAGTTTCGTTGTTCGTTCGCGCTTATGACTAGCATATCTTTCCACCTCCTCCTCTTATCCTAACAAAAATCCTCGATTCAAATCATCTCTCGGGTCTACAACGAATTGATGAAATCCTGTAATAAAGGCATTCCCCGTTACTTTTGGAACGACAGCTTCATATGTATCTACTGCGGTTACCGACAATACTTCCCCCTCGAATTTCCCGTCAGTAATGCATTCATGGACGAAAATTTCTCCCTTTTGTAAAGCATCTTTTCCAAAAAGAGTTGTGATTCTTGCGGAAGTTCCTGTACCGCAAGGAGAACGATCTACTTGCCCATCAGCAAAGATTGTTACATTTCGTAAAGTTGCGTCTTCTCCTTTCGGTTCATCTGAGAAAATAACGCCGTATATCCCTTTTAATCCTTCTTCAAGTGGATGCTTCACTTCCATTTTGCTCTCGATGTAGTGCTTAATTTTACCGCCCCACGCTTGAATAGCAGATAAGTCTTTGAAATCGACTTTCAAGCCAAATTCTTTACAGTCTACTACCGCATAAAAAGCTCCGCCAAACGCGATATCTACTTGAAATTCATAGTTATCTATTTTAATAGGAACGTCTTTTTTGTATACAAAGGAAGGAACATTTTCAAATGATACGGACTCTACTTCGCTCCCGTTATATTTTGCATACGCAATGACTTCCCCAGCCGGGCTATCAATAATAAACTTTTGTTTTTCCCCCTTTACTTCAAACATACCCGTTTCAATTCCAACTGTAATAACAGCGATAATACCGTGCCCACACATCGTACTCCAACCTTCATTGTGCATAAATAATACGCCAAAATCAGCGTGAGCACTTGCAGGCGGGGTAATAATACAACCGTACATGCCGTGATGCCCCCTCGGTTCATACATAAGAACCTCACGAAGATGGTCCAAATGTTCCATGCAGTAGGCGCGTCTTTCCAGCTGCGTTTCTCCTTTTATTTCTGGCACGCCACCCGTAATAATTCGAAGCGGCTCCCCAGCTACGTGTGCATCAATCGTTGTATATATTTTACTAACCTTCATTTCGATCTCTCCCCTATATGTTGATACTATTTCCAACGCAAGTATCATGCCAAAGCGTATAGCATTACTTTTTTCAAATCCCCTCAGTAATGTGTATTCTTTTTTCAACAAATTCATATACAACTGTCTACTTTTTTATACACGGCTTGGACGTTACGTTATAAAACACCTCGATAACTTTGCAATTTCACTGGTATACACATGCAAAATTCCTTTTATCATTATTATTTTCAATGTAAAGTTACTTCGCTCCCAAACATATACTGTTCAAAAGCAAAAAGGAAGTGATCCCATGTATTACGGAACAAAGGGCTGGTACGTAGCTGAACTAAAAAAATTAGGCGTACGCTATCATGAAGGACGAAAACTAGAAAGTTACCGCGGACACATATTACGCAATTTATTAATCGCACAACAAGAGAAATTAAAAGAACAGTAACATTCTAATGTAACGATATCGGCGATTCTCGGAATATATCAGCGATTTTTTAAATTTATCAGCGATTCAACACAATATATCGGCGATTCGACATGTAATATCGACTTACCGACAAATTTCGCTAATTCATCTACCTAAACCACCAACCAATTACACATCAATACAAACAAAAAAGGTCACCCAAACGGGTGACCTTTCTTTCTTATTCACAAACAAGAATCTGTCTAGTAAATGATCCTTTTCTTGTAATACAGCGATCTGTAATTTCGAATCCTGCTTCATGGATCATGTCGTCCATTGTTTCCATCGTGACAACGACTACTTTTTTCGCGATGCGGCGTGCACTTGAGAGAATTGATAGTTGATCTTCTGGTGTGGCGTGCGTAAATAGGTCGTACGGCATATCAATAATGGCAACGTCGTAGTTCTCAGTAATTTCCTCGATCGGCCCTTTTGTTACTGTTCCTTCAAATCCGAAATGTGCGATGTTTTTTCTCGTTCCAAGAACTACAAGTGGATTTATATCTCTACCAACGATGTTAATCCCCATAGAAAGTGCTTCTACTACTACTGTTCCAATACCGCAGCACGGGTCAATTGCTCGTACTCCCTCTGGATTTGGTACAGCGATATTTGCAACTGATCTCGCAACACGTGTGCTAAGAGATGTCGAATAACTATGCGGTTTTTTTATGTGATGATACCAAACTGGTTCGCTTTCTACATAGTGCCCGAAGTACCAGCGTCCTCCAAGAGGAACAATCCCGAATACACGCTCTGGATTACGAACATCCGCTTCTCCTTCAATATGCATGCCGAGGTCTCTTTCAATAAGACGTCTTTCTCCATATTCAATTTTATTCTCTCCAACAAGGTCATTAATTTTAACGAAGATGACTTTGAACGTCGCTCCCGCCAAATCAATTTGTTCCACTTGTTTTAAAATGCTTTCTAAGTCGTCCCCTTCATACATAACTTCAATTCGCTCTTTAATAAACGCACTTCTACTCGGGTCAATTTTGACATCACTTTTTAAAATATTAACGTGGGACTCCATTCCAAAGAACGAGCGCATTTCCAAGTAACATAAAGCACGCTCCTCCTCACGAAATGCATACGTATATATACAGGCAGGTGTTTTACTATGATTATTCAATCTATTATCATCCTCTATCGTTTAAAATTGTTATGATTACAATTACTCAAATACTTTTCTTTTGTATATAAAATTAAATGATATCATATGCCGGAAATAAAGAGAAACGTTAATAAATAAAAGAGACTGCCAATGGCAATCTCTTATTATTTATTAACGGAAAGAAGACACGTTGTTACCCATTTCTTCATAGTAATCTAAAATACCTTGATAAATAGCTTCCGCTGCACTTTGTCTCTGCGCTGGTGTAGCTATTTTATCTGCATCACTTTTATTATCTACAAATGCTAATTCTGCTAATACAGCTGGCATTGTATTTTCTCTAATTACGTATAAATCGCCTTTTTTCACACCACGATCTTTTGTTCCCAGTGCATCTACAAGACGCTCTTGAATTTTTTCTGCTAGTAAACGACTTTCTGATACGTTAGGATTTGTTCCTCTTGCTGTCGCTGATTCATAGTAGAACGTTTCTGTACCTTGTCCATTTTTCTCTTCCGTGCCATTACCATGAATACTTACAAAAATATCCCCATTATTTTTTTGAGCAAATTCTACACGTTTCTTTAAAGAATCAGAAGCACTTGTTCCTGGACGTGTATCATCTGTACGAGTGAATAACACAGTAAATGGTGTCTTTTTCTCAAATATTTTCTGTAATCGTAGTGATACATCTAATACAGTTTCACTTTCTTTCTCATAATAACCTGGATTACCTGAATCCGCTCCACCATGACCTGGATCAATGATAATCGCTTTTCCTTCTAAGAAGTTACCTTGCTTCACTGGATTTAATTGATTTTTATTAACCCATTGGAAACCAGCGCCCATGCGGATACGAATCCAGCTGCCGTTCTCTTCAATAACAGTTACTTGTTGTGCGTTATGTGTTCCCATTACTTTTGAAGAAGAAGAAGCTTCTGCATAAGTAGTGAATCCTTCATTAATAACTTCTGTTTTCTCTACTAAAGGTGTCCATTTATCACCTTTACTTGTTGCAAT
This sequence comes from Bacillus sp. RB3, assembly GCF_030164735.1. Classification (NCBI taxonomy): domain Bacteria; kingdom Bacillati; phylum Bacillota; class Bacilli; order Caryophanales; family Bacillaceae; genus Bacillus; species Bacillus sp. RB3. The sequence continues at coordinate 13,500 of NZ_JASNGE010000044.1, read as the reverse complement.
TTTGATCCATCCATCTCGTTCTTCTTTAATTTCAACCATTTGTGGATTATGCTGATTTGCACTAATCCCAGAACTTAATGATGGTGCGTGATATGTAATGAATTTTCTATCTATGTACATTTTCTTTGTTTCTACTGGACGATCACTATTCTTGCTAAATTTATCTGTTTGCGCAGTAAGTTGAGCTGCTTGTTCACGCGTAATAGAATCATTCGGTTTCCAGCCATCCTCTGTACCTAACGAAAGTTTTAATTCTACTAAAATATTAACTTCTTCTTTACCCCAATGATTCTCTAAATCAGCAAATTTTGTAGGAACTGGTCCTGTTACTTTGCTTTTCAGATTATATGCTCTTACAAGCATAGCTGCCATTTCAGCACGAGTTACTTTTCCTTCAGGATCAAATACTCCTGGTTCTCGCCCTTTAATAATATTCTCTTTTTCCATGGCTGCAATAAATGAAGCTGCCCAACTATTTTTTGCATCATTATAAGACGGCTTTGCATTTGGATCTATTTTAGCACCAATTGCTGTTGCGATAATCTTTGCTGCCTGAGCACGTGTTAAATTTCCGTATGGCATAAAGTTACCATCTGGCATACCGTTAATTACATTTCTCTCTACTAAATAATAAATTGCGTCTTTTGACCACGCACTATCTGAAACATCAGGAAATTTCTTCGTTTCTGCTAAACTACTAATTGGATGTGCTAGTAAATTTGCTGCTAATAAACCTGCGGCTATTGCTTTGTACTTCATGAAAAATAAATCTCCTCTCAAAACTTCATATTCATACAATTTTTTTAATCAAGCTAACTAAAAAATATTAACTATTAATTAATCCCTTTCATAGTGTATAACATTATATATCTATAGTAAATACGTTTCCGGCCGTATAACAAAAATCGCATATATATAACTTATAATGAATGTATATAAAAAACTTTAATCAGCCCTCACCAATCGGGCTTTTACGGGCAGCCCGCCCCCATCTAACTTTTTTGCTTTCGCTGAATTTTGAGGTAGGAGTCTTACTGCCCGGCAAATAGCGGGATAAAAAAGCGATTAGGACATGTCTCCTAATCGCTTTGCCAAATAAAAAGCTGATTAAAAATAATATCTTTAATCAGCTCTCTATTATCTATGAAATTATTCTTCAATTAAATTAGACATTACATATGCATACACTAATGCTTCTGTATGCGCAATAGAACTTTCATGTGTACGTTCAAATGCGTGGGAAGAATCAATACCCGCTCCAATTAACGCATGTTTCACATCAAATCCCGCGTGAATCGCAGCTGATGCATCAGATCCGTAGTACGGATAAATATCTACTTTATATTCAATATGATTCGTTTTCGCAAGCTCTACTAAATGTTTGCGCAGTGCATAATGATACGGGCCGCTAGAGTCTTTTGCACAAATAGATACTGTATATTCATCAGATGCTTGTCCATCACCTAACGCTCCCATATCAACTGCTAAGTATTCAACAGTTTCTTCTGGAATGTTAGAGTTACCACCGTATCCAATCTCTTCATTATTAGAAATTAAGAAATGCGTCGTATATGGTAATGTTATGTTTTCATCTTGTAATCTTTTAATTAATTTTAATAAAATTGCAACACTTACTTTGTCATCTAAATGACGTGATTTTATGTATCCACTCTCTGTAATTTGAACGCGCGGATCAAATGAAACGAAGTCTCCTACTTCAATTCCTAATTCGCGTACTTCATCAGCTGAAAATACGCGCTCATCAATACGAACTTCAATATTTTTCTCATCGCGTTTTGCTTCACCTGCATCTTTATATACATGTACAGATGTTTGATGCATTAAAATTGTTCCTGTATACGTCTTGCCACTTGATGTTTCAATTTCGCAATATTCCCCTTCTACGGAGTTCCAGCGAAATCCACCAATCATAGAAAGACTCAGGCGACCGTCAGGCTTAATTTCTTTTACCATCGCACCTAACGTATCAACGTGTGCCGTTAATAAGCGGTGCTGTGCATCATTTTTCCCTTTTACCGTTAAAATAAGAGCTCCCTTATTATTACGTTTCGTTTCTACGTTCCACTCACTGACATAGTTTTCAATGAAATTAATAATTTTTGCTGTATTTCCAGATGGACTTGGAATAGAGACAAGCTCCTTAATCAGTTCCATCGTTTCTTTCGCATGATGTGCCATTGTCGTTTCCTCCTCTTTTTCTCTACTATTCAGTATACAAAATTCACCAGAAAACCTCTACTTATATAGCTTAATTTTCTAAATTGTAGTAAAATTCTTTTTAGTATATAAAAGGAGTTATAAAATATGAATATATCAAAAAAATATATACACATTGCACTCATTTGGTTTTTAGCATCATTATTTTGTTTACAAATCTCTTATGCCATTCACACTACTACTTCTATTACAATCGGCTGGATATTAACAGCTATCTTCTTCATTATTAGCTTCATTGCAACAAAAAAGCATAGCGTTACTCATTAACGCTATGCTTTTCCTATAAAACTATTCTTCTGAAACGTCTAATAAATAAATCCCTTTTTCAAATCCACCGCGCTCTACTTCTTTTTTCTTACGAAGGCGTTCTACATCTTCAATCGATGCACCTTCTGCACGTGCTAATGAAATGATAACTTCTAGCGCATCCGCAAGAGAATCTAGCGCATGTTCGCGTTCTTTCATAGAAGCAAATTCACGAATTTCTTCCGTTCCAATTTTCGCTAAAGCTTGTATGTATGCTTGCCCTGTTAATTTTTGTGCTGTATACGTTTTTCCAGACATTAAAATCTTCTCTGGAACACGATCTCTTACTAACTTGTTATATGCTGACATCATTCATCCTCCTATATTTAATAACATCCGAGCTCTGCTTTATAGAAAAACCATTTTTTCTTCACGCATGCACTTAACATATCAATTTCTGATTCATGTGCTCTTACAGGCGGAAAGAAATAGTGCTCTGAGTTTTCTTCCTTACCATATAGAGTTTGGTACTCATCTGGAATCGCTTCTTTTTTCACATCTTTTTCTTTCGTCACCCCGTCAAAAAATGCAACACTTGGATGTCCCTCAAAAAATAACGCAGTCCGAACTGCCAAAGATGGTGTACTATGCAAAGCAGAATATGTAAGCAAAATAATAGTGATAACACCGATTATTTTCTTCATGTATTACTCCTAAAAAAAAAGTGCTAACACAATTATACTAAAATGTGTTAGCACTTTCTCCCCTTTATCCCGAATTAACGAGCTAATAATCAGTGAGGAATGGACAAAATCCTCACTTCACTTTATTCCCCTTTAAATGCTGGTAAACGTTTCTCTAAAAACGCAGCAATTCCTTCTTTATGATCCGCTGTTTGTCTCATTGCATATTGACCACGCTTTTCTAATTGCAATGTTTGCTCTAAATTAGAGCGATTTACTTCACATAAAATTTGCTTCGTTTGAATCATTGCTTTAATCGGTTTTTGTGACCATTCATTAATTTTTTGTTTCACAGCCGTTTGGAAATCTTCGCCGATTACTTCATCAATTAAGCCGATATCAAGCGCTTCTGTCGCTGATAACTTCTTACCTTCCCAAATAATTTGCTTCGTCATATTTTCACCGACACGCTTTTGAAGGAAGAAATGACCGCCTCCATCTGGAATTAAAGCGATTCCAATAAAGTTCATTGCAATAACAGATGATATATCCGCCATTACATAATCAGCTGTTAACGCAATACTTAACCCAAGACCTGCAGTCGGTCCATGAATTGCACTAATAACAAGCTTTGGCATCGTATATAATGTCACGACAACTTCAGAAATGGTATTCATAATGCCATCAAACTTACTTTCATCATTACTTGAAAGCATCGATTTAATATCCCCACCCGCAGAAAAACCACGGCCGTTCCCACATAACACAACGATATGCGCAGAACTTTCCGCTACTTCTTTCAACTTTTGTAATAACTCTTTTAAGGTCAGCTCATCCAACGCATTTAACACCTCTGGGCGATTGACCATAACCGTTGCAACGTGGCCTTCATATTTCACAACGACAGATTCTGTTTTACTTGTTATTTCCATTATATATACCCCTCTTTTCTCCATAAAGATTATACTTATATAATTATAGAAAACCACTGAAAAATCCTTCTTTTTTCTCAATTTTCTGTCTAATAATCTCGCAATTTGTACATTTACCGTATAAAACATACAATTCCGTTGAAAAATATAGAAATTAAAGTCGGTTTATCGATGCTTTTCATCTATTTACCATTACAATGAAATGGTGTATTCTTAAGTTTGATAAAAAACAAATATTGAAATTCATTCGCCTTACTATGTAAAAAAGGCTTTATACCCATCTTTTGGGTGTTGTAATAAAGGAATGAAGAACTGGAGGAACATATGGTTAATAAGTTGAAACAAACGGATAACTACTTCCCACATTTCCTATTGCTATTCATTGTGTTTCAACCAATTTTAGATTTATTAACATCTTTTTCAATCTATATACTACACATGAGCGCAACAGTTGGAGTTGTAGTCCGTTTCGCCTTTATGCTTCTTGCATTAGGGTACCTACTTCTTCATCACAAACAACAAGATGCGAAAAAGTACATCCTCTATTTATGCTTACTCGGAATCGCACTCGCAATCAGTCTTGTAAATAATATGATGGTTAAATCTCCAGTTTCATTTGGAGAAGAAGTTAAATTCATCTTAAAGAGCGTATATCCAATTGTGCTACTCTTTGGATATATTATCGCCTTTAAAGAGCTAAAAAATAAAGAGTATGTATTCCATAAAATCATTACATATTTCTTATATGCAACTTTAATTTTAAGCATTACAATGATTGTCGCAATGCAAACTGGAACGGATTTCCCAAGCTATCCTCACTCAAAAATCGGTTCAAGAGGTTGGTTCTTCGCTGGAAATGATTTAAGTTCTCTTTTCGCCATTATGTTCCCAATTATTGTCTTATATTCGATTCATAAAACAACTTCTTTCTCGAAAATATATTACTGGATTCCAACAATACTTGCGATGTATGCAAGTATTATGGTCGGAACGAAAGTCGGATATGGCGCAATTGTTATTACATTAGGCGTAGCACTTTTCTTCTCATTCATTGAATATATGATAAATCGTAAAAAAGAAGGAAAAGGATTCACACATATTGTAAATACCGTTGTTGTCGCAGTTATACTAGGAGGTTTAATTGCTCTTACACCGCATACTCCTATCGCAAAAAATATGGGCATTCACATGCAAATATACGAATACAAAAAATCAGTACAAGAAGAGAAAGATCGAAAAGAAGGAAAAGTAATTAAAGCAGATCCAGAAGATGCAAAAAAACATGCAAAAGGTGAACTTACAGATTCTGAAGTAAAAAGTTTAATTTACAGTGATCGCGACAAATTCTTAAAAACATACAAACAATACTATAAAGACGCACCGCTTTCACAAAAACTATTCGGAATGGGTTACGCTGGTAACTACACAGATAAAATTAAATTAATTGAAATGGACTTCCATGACCTATTTTTCGCCTTTGGAATTGTCGGTTTCCTTATTTACTTAATACCTCTTCTATACTTTGGTATTAAATTATTTATCCGCATGATCACAAACTTTAAGAAAATCATGAGCGTAAAGTATATGCTATTAGCGAGCACACTCATTCTATCACTTGGCATTGGCTTTATGTCTGGCCACGTATTAACAGCGCCAGCCGTTAGTATTTTCTTCGTTGTTATACTCGCTTATATCATTGTTGATTTTGAAATTGAATAAAAAGAAGGTGCTACGAAATATTAGTAGCACCTTCTTTTTTATTTAATTAATGTTTTACGTATTCTAAACTTTCTTTTGCAATATACGCTTCTGTTACAGTAGGATTATCTGAAATAACTTTAACCCACGCTTTTCCATTTATTATCTCTTCACCAGTAACTGTGACAACTACATTTGTATTTAAACGATACAGTCGCTCATTTGATATACTAGGATTCTTTTTCACTTCCACGTTATTCATCACACGTGCAAGTTTGTACTTGTTGTATTCTTTTTTACCTAAATAAGAATCAAAACGGTTCATATGCCCCGCTACTTTTTTACCCCAGTTCGCATCAGATGCATATTTCGCATTTAAACCAGCAGCTTTATCACCTGTATATGTTGCTGTATAACGCCAATGTCCTGGATTTAAATATCCTTCATTCATGTATAATTTTGCTGCATGTTCAATACAATCTTCTTTTGAATTGAATGCTTCTCCGTTACCATACGGACTATCGTCTGTTGCTTTTAAACCAAATAAATTATTTTTGTCTTTTGCAAGAGCGCTTGTTCCATAATAACTTTCATGAATTGCTAATGAATATAAGAATAATGCATTTACATTATACTTGCTTTCTACTTCTTTAAATTTCTTTCCTAAACCAATTAATGGAGAGTCTGGTTTAATCGATTTCACATAACTATCTAGTTGTTCAGCTGTATAATCTGTTTTCGAACGTAATGATAAATAATTGAAATATTGATAGAAAGTTTCATCTCCAAATGTCTTTCCATCTACACTATACATTTGCTGTCCTTGCTTCATGAAAGAAGGTGCCACACCATATCTAAATTCTGTATATCCAGGTGAACTTGTATTATATGTATAATATTTATGGTATAAATATCCATCCGATTTCACATAATAAGACGACTGTTTCATTTCATTTGTAGGAATTAAAGTGATTTCATTCTTCTTCACATAACCTGTCAAACCAGAAAGTTGAACTTTCACACGATCTTCGCCAACTTCTAACACTTTCAATTCTGTTCCATACTGAATATACGTATATACTGTTGACAAATTCTCATCATAAATATTAATGATGTTTTGCCCAGTTATTCTTTTCGCACTTGCAAAACCATCTTTAATCCATAAAAATTCGTTCTCGTATTTTACCGCATTCATACCTTTATTTTGAGCAGCCGTAACCGCTTCTTTATACGTATTATAGCGCTCTACTTCTTGCTCTGTTCCGTTTTCTCTTACATTTGTCACAACATATTTCTTAGTTTCTACAGGATTGCTATTTCCGTTTTTTTCAATCGTCTGAAGCATGCGATCCAACATAGCTGAAGCCATCCCTCTTGTAGCTGATAAATGTGGTCTAAATGTATTATCTTCTGGATACCCTTTAATAATTTGAGTAGCCACCATAACTTGTACATGCTCTTTATAGTTAATACTATCTTTATCAGTAAAGGTAAGCGGACTTACAGCTACTTTAATATTTTTATAGTCTAACGCTCGCTTTACCATTATCGACATTTCTTCACGTGTAATCACATCATTTGGTGAGAATGTCTCGTTCGTACGACCATTAATAATTTTCGCTCCATATGCTCTACTTACACCATCATATAAACCGTAAGTCTTCGGCACATCCTCGAAATTCGAATCAGCTTTCGGTAAATTTAAAGCCCTTGCTATGAATGTAGCAAACTCTGCTCTTGTTACTAATTTATCAGGCGCATATACATTGTCTCCATACCCCATTAAAACTCCTTTAGTAATAAGTGAGCGCATATTCGTCTCAAACATATGTCCTGTAATATCATCATTTGCCGCATAACTTGAAATAGGAGTTAAAAGTAATGATCCCGTTAATGCCACTGCTGTTATACCTTTTGAAAAAGTCTTCAAGGTTATCCTCCTCGTAATCTACGAATTTATTATCACAAATTTGATTATATAATAATCACAATCATTTTAGCATAATAAATAGGAATTAAAATAAAACGTTTTTTAATTAGAATTTTCATTAAATTCAAAACAAAAATAAAAGACACTTTACTTTTTTAATAAAGTGCCTTTTTCCATATGATCAATGAGTTTCTTTGTTGCCTGTTTGCCTTGCAACCGAAGCTCATCTATTGTCAATTGTAACTCTTGCTGCACAGTTCCTTGTTGCATTAATTGCTTTTTCGCAATTTCATATAAATACTCAGCACTCCATTCGCCATCCACACTTCCTATAACTGGCTGATTCACTTGACTTAAAAACGAATCAATTTTCGGATCGTATGAAATCCCGACCATTGGAGTTTTGGCTACGGCAGAAAAAACAAGTGCATGAAGACGCATACCAATTAGTAATGAACATTGTGATAAAATGAATATTTTCTCGTCGATATCCATTTTATATGGAAGCATATACGTCTCTTCTCCCATTAAGTCTACTACTTCACGCGAAGCTTTTTGATCAAATGGCTCATGCATTGGAACAAATAGAATTTGGTATCCTTCTTGCTTTAATTTTTTTAATGCCGCAGCTAATTTTTTTATATAATCTTCTTTTGCATTCCAATAACGCACACTAACCGCGATTACTTTTCCATGTATCGAATGCTTTTGCAACCAATCCGATTGTTTTGTCCGTTTCCATGTTAAAACAGGGTCTGGAACAATTTCAATATCGTTTTTTATGCCAAGTTCTTTTAAATATAAAAACGAATCCTCATCTCGAACTGATACATAGGAAGCTTTTGACAAGTTCCATTTTACTAATAGACGATTATATCCTTTTGTAATTGGACCTATTCCTTGTGAATAAATATAATACGGCTTTTTTAATAATCGAGCGAGTCCCATAATACCCGTATAATATAGAATACTCTTCGTACTTGTCTGATCTTGAAGAAGGCTCCCGCCACCGCTAATAACTCCATCACTGTTTTTTATCGCATGATAAACAGCTTTTATATCCCAGCGATCTACCGATTCTACACCATACATTTCCTTTGTATATTTAGAATCATTTGATAGTACTACTAGTTCTATATCCGGGTTCTCTTTACTTAACGATTCAATAATTGATTGTAGAATCGCCTCGTCTCCAACATTATAAAAACCATAATATCCTGATAAGACTAAACGCACCCTAAATCTCCTCCAAAACTAGGTAACCGTTTATTTCATCTAACATAAACTAGTACCCATTCCTTACCTAAACACTTGATACCCTACATAGTTTCCTCTTTATCAGTTCATATGAATTATAATAAAAAATTAAATTTCTATATTTATCTTTTCAAAAATGGTATTTTGTTTATTGATATCCATTTTAATTTTAAAGCACATACACCATACAAAATGGTTGTAATACTTAATGCTATACCACTGAATAATAACGTCATAATTCTTGAAGTTGTAACATCTATCACATTACATAATTCATACAATCCTAGTCCCAAAATACATGCTATTGCTAGCACACCGAAAAAGCTTTTTAAATGAATAGAATAGGCAATATAGCTTCGAATATACAAATGATTTACAATACAAATCAATACGTAAGTAATTAATGTACTATACGCCGCTCCATCTATGCCAAACTTCTGCACGAACATCATGTTTAACATGACTTTCACACAACTCGCACCAATAACAATCCATGCAGCTTGTGCAGAACGGTTAATGCCCTGTAAAACACCTATTGATAATACCATAACCGCAGTAAAATACGAGCTGCCAATCATAACTGTTAACATACTACTGCCTTTTACGTCTGTGAACAATCCGACATTTAACGGTACGGTTAATGCCATCAACCATATTGTTAACGGTGCTGTCAAAACATGCGCTAGTCGATTTGTATTTTGAATTGTTATTTTCGCCAAATTTATATCTCTTTTGGCCAATGCGGAAGTTAAGAGTGGTATTAACGGAAATACAATTGCACTTGCAAAAATAACAATTATTTGCGTAAATGCAAAACCGCGACTGTATATTCCAAATTGTTCTTGAATTTCTGTTGATGATCCTTGTAATACATGCGGTATTGTAAGCGAGTCTACTAAATTTAAAAGTGGCATTGATAAAGCTCCGATAGCGATTGGGATCGATACCCGCAATATCTTTTTGCCGTTTTCTCTTAAATCTCGGAGCGAATAGGAATTGCTTTTATTGTAGTATGGACTTCTATTATATTTTATACGCAAATATATAAGCGAACTAATGACTCCAAGAAAAGAGCCAACCATCGCACCACTAGTAATAACAGTATTACTCTTATCCCATAATACTAGTATGTAAGCAATTATTAACATAAAAAACACACGTACAAATTGCTCAATGACCTGTGATACCCCTGTTGGTTTCATATCACCGAAACCTTGAAAATACCCTCTATACACCGCCATGTATGGCGCAATGAGTAATGCTAATGAAGTAATAAGCAACGGCATTCTAGTTTCTTGTCCACCAAGCATATTTGCAATTTCAATAGAAAATAATACAATGACTAAACAGCCGAAAACGCCAAATGCTATCCCAATAATTGACGCTGATTTAAATAATTTCGCAATTTCCTTTTGCTTATTTTTTTCGTTCAACTCTGCAATTAGTTTCGAAATTGCAAGTGGAACTCCGGCTACCGATAATGTAAGAGCAATCATATATACAGGAAAAACAAGGCGGAAAATACCGAGCACTTCATCTCCTGCAATATTTTGTAATGGAATTTGAAAAAAACTACCAAGCAATTTCGACAAAAAAGTTGTAATGGTTAAAATTGCTGCTCCTTTTACAAATGTTTTATTCATATTTTTTCTCTTTTCTTTTATACATATACTCTCAAACATATTGTTTCAAACGATAGGAATTCACTTTATCCCATTGGTTATCATAACAAATTTATTATAGGTTGAATACTTGGTTTTTTTTTCAAAATAGAAAAGCGAACCCATTTAAGCCTGTCTCTTCACAATATTTTTCTAATTCCTTCCATTATATATGTACACACTATAAGCGTTTCTGTTACGCCAAAAGAGCCCTTCCTCTCTGTCACTGCGTACATATTACTAAAAACATTATAAAAACATCCCACAACTCTACATTATAATTTATGTAAAATTGTGAGATATTCTAATTACTATCTAAACACTTAAGATTTTCAATTGCTCTTTCTGTTCATCGCTTGCCATTACTGCGATTGTTTTTTCAATACTCGGATGTACTTGCTCAAGCTTTACACTTGCTCCTACTTTATTTGATTGCTCAACAAAATTTAATAATGCCATAGCTCCTGATGCATCCATATAACGCACATCTTTCATACGTAAAACAACCGGTGACTTCACATCTTGTAAAGTAGAGAAAATACGATCTACTGATAGAAAAGAGAGCGGCCCTTGAATTGTGTACGTTTCTTCTTTTTCTTTTACGATAGAAGTTTTACGTTCTTTACATTTCACCATATATATGATGAACGAAAGAATAATACCGAAGGCAACAGCAATCATTAAATCGAACTTCACCGTTACAATCATCGTTACGAGCATAACAACGACATCACCTTTAGGAGCGACATGCATCTTTTTCATGCTTCCCCAATCGAACATTCCAATACCAGTTAAAATTAAAATACCTGATAATACAGCAAGTGGAATATATTGTACGACCGAACCAAGACCCATAATAAAAATAAATAAGATAACACTATGCATACATGCCGAAAGTGCCGTTTTACCGCCACTTCTTATATTCACGATAGACCTTACAGTCGCACCTGCACCTGCTAATCCACCAAACAATCCGCTCATCATATTACCGATACCTTGTCCAACGAGCTCTTTATTACTTTTATGACGTGTACCTGTCACATTATCCATTACGACCGATGTTAACAACGAGTCAATCGACCCTAACAAAGCAATACTAAGCGCTGGTAAAATAAGTGCTGCTATTCCTGTTCCACTTAAAGATGGAATATGAAGCGTAGGTATCGCTTCTGGAATGGTTCCAATCTTTTCAATTACTTTATTTAGTGAAAGATTTCCGATAATCGGTAACTTTACTGTAAGTCCTTCGAGTAGAGAAGAAAATAAAGGAAGCAAAGCTGTCACACCGACTAGTGCTACTAAACTAGACGGAATCGCCTTAATCCATTTGCCAGAAACAATCATTACAATAATCGTTAACACAACAAGTAGAAAACTATTTTGTACGTGTTTTATTTCGCCTAAAATAATGATTAATGCAATACCATTCATAAATCCTGAAACGACAGGATACGGAATATATCGAACGTAAGAACCGAGCTTACATACACCGAATAAAATTTGAAATAATCCTGCCATCATAAAGGCAATAAAACTTGCCTCTAACCCGTGCGTCGCAATAACTCCTGTTGCAATAACGGTAATCGGTCCAGTTGGCCCTGTTACTTGCCCAGGTGTCCCGCCAAATAACGCTGCGAATAAACCTGCAAAAATTGCACCATACAATCCAACAAGCGCTCCCTCAGACGTTCCTGTCGCAGCAATACCAAACGCAATCGCAAGTGGTAACGCAACAATCGCAACAGTAAATCCTGCTAAACATTCCTTTGCTATTTTTTGAAACATAAAAAAACCACCTTTGTATAAAGTCCATGTTCCATTGTACACCTAAAAAGATACATTCGTTAGCTCACTTTTTACATTCTCGTGACGTAAACGTATTCAACGAAAAGTTTTCCCCTTATCTTTGGAAACAATTGCAACTATGCTATAATGAACAAATTAAATCTTTTACTATATACTTGGAGGCACTATGCTAACTTTTGAAGAAAAATTATCGATTATTGAATCTTTCCCAGAACTAGAAAGAAAGAACGTATCATTAAAACGTGTAAACTTCCACTTTGAAGAAAGTCGTTTAGATAAAAAGAACGTTGTATTTCATTTACACCCAAATGGAAATGGATTTGTATATGCAAGCGGTATTAAAGGTTATAAAACAGATGATAAAGGTATGGTTAACATCCGTGAGTTTTCAGCAGAGGAGTTACGTTCAGTAATTGAGAAATCAATTGACCTTCTATCACAAGAAGAGGTAGTAGCACCTGTAGAACCTGCGAAAGAAGAAGAATGGCAGAACGAAGATGGTCATATTCTTACTCTTATTTCAGAGGATGACATGTGGAACGTGTACGCTGGTGTAAACTTAGACGGTACATTCAACTCTTATCCAGAAGCTGCGGAATACCTTGATGAAGAAGGCTTTTCACGCAAATAAAAATAGAAACCTATTTCATTCAACGACTTTTATAGTAATCAAAGAAGACACTTAAGGTGTCTTTTTTTGTTATATAAACTCCTTTCTCACACTATCTCTACTAATTTTCATAAAATGATTCAGAGGAGGTTTATATGAATACAACTGCTAAATTAATAAATTGGAAAGAACATGGCGATATGATTATTCTAGAATGTGAATTAAATGGAAAACGCTTCGAGATATCAACATATAAACAAAGAATATATAATGCACACCTTTTATCAGCTGACGTTTATATTCGTTTAGACTCATCTGATAATATAATTGGAATAAATATTTATAAAAAGTAAGAAAAGCCCCCTATTCTGAAGTGCACCCCAATTGTTAGACACAGTCTAACAATTGGAGGTGCATTTTTTATGGCTAAATTTTCTTC
>NZ_JASNGE010000043.1:0-30773 GCF_030164735.1 Bacillus sp. RB3 | reverse complement strand
ATAAAAATAACAGATAAGGATTTAAAAGATACTTTTAAAGAATTTGAAAAATAAAGCTATGTACAAAAAAATAACCCCTAGGGGTTATTTTTTTGTACATAGCTTTAAACTAATGAAATAAAATCTACTTACTTGCCTTAAAAATAAGTAGGGGTGTTCATTTCATTTTTATTATATCATCTTATAACTTAATTATTTCTTTTTATAAAAACTAACTATGTTATTGTCATATTTATGTTAAATAAGGACTCCCGCCAAATTGTTATTAATCTAAAATTATGAAGTACCCCCATTATGAAAATTTTATATTTTCGCAGCTAAAGGACAAATAAAAAAGGTCCTTAACAATTTATTAAGGACTGCGGAATAACACCGCAATTTAGGTTGGAACTCAACCAGTTTGTAGAAAATAAATCGCGATTATAATAGCAATTGTATTCCCAAAAGCAATGTTTCAAATGAATTTTAGCATATCTGTAACTATATTAGTATCAACAAAATGTGGATTGGATTTCGTTTTTTGTACCAGAACAGATACCCCTACGTTTATCTGCCTCTTTGGTAAAACATCGAATATTCCTTACTTATACTATCGCGATTTCTGATAGCTTACATGTAGAGGTATCGCTCAATATAACAAAAATGTAATGTTAATGAAATGTAATTCCACCGATACTATTAATGAAATTATATAAAATGAAGGGGCGTTAAAGAATTTTTATAATGAAAAAGGAGAAGTATTAATGCGAAATATATTAAGTGTAGAAAAAATTGAAAAATACTATGGTAATAAAGATAATGTAACAAAGGCTATAGATAATATTAGTTTTAAGGTAGATGAGGGAGAATTTGTTGGGATAATGGGGCCTTCAGGAAGTGGAAAAACTACACTGCTTAACTGTATATCAACGATTGATAATGTTACTACGGGGAAAATAATGATAAATAATAGTGACATTACTCGCTTAAAATCAAATTCATTAGATAAGTTTAGACAAAATGAATTAGGGTTTGTATTTCAGGACTTTAATTTATTAGATACCCTAACTGCTTATGAAAATATTGCCCTAGCGTTAACTATAAAAGGTGAGACAAGTTCAAAAATTGATGGAAAAATACAAGCGGTTGCAAAATATTTAGACATTGAACAAGTATTAAGCAAATACCCTTATCAAATATCAGGCGGCCAAAAACAAAGGGTTGCTTCGGCAAGAGCTATCGTAACAGATCCATCTTTAGTACTTGCAGATGAACCAACAGGATCGTTAGATTCTAAATCAGCTAGATTATTACTTGAAAGATTTGAAAGTCTAAATAAGGATTTAAAAGCTACAATACTTATGGTTACTCATGATGCATTTACAGCAAGCTATGCTCATAGAATTCTTTTTATTAATGATGGCAAAATATTTATCGAGTTGGTAAGAGGAAATGATTCCAGAAAAGAGTTCTTTACTAAAATTATCGAAGTTATAACCCTTCTTGGAGGTGACGATAATAATGTACTCTAAGCTTGCTATTGGGAATGTAAAGAAAAGTCTTAAAGATTATGCAATATATTTCTTAACACTAACACTGGCTGTTTGTATATTTTATAGCTTTAACTCCATAGAATCACAAAAGGCACTTATGGAAATTAGCGCTTCAGATAAAAAGTATGTGCCTACAGTAATGAACGCTATCTCAAATGTGTCAGTATTTGTATCCGTAATATTAGGTAGTTTAATATTGTATGCAAATAATTTCTTAATTAAAAAACGTAAAAAAGAATTAGGAATATACATGACTTTAGGTATGGGAAGAAGAAACATATCCAGAATATTAGTAACAGAGACATTTCTAGTTGGCGTTATATCTTTAGTGAGTGGACTTATAATAGGTATTGGAGTATCGCAGGGATTATCTACATTTGCATTAAAGTTATTTGAATTGCCCATCAATAAATATAAATTTGCAATTTCAACAGGTGCTATAGGTAAAAGCGTATTCTACTTTGGAATCATGTTTTTGCTTGTTATGTTATGTAATGTATATGTTGTTTCTAAATACAAAATAATTGATTTGTTAACAGCAGGTAGAAAAAACGAAGATGTAAAATTTAGAAATCCTCTTATCTATGTAATCACATTTATAATGTGTTTAGCATCACTTGGATATGCATATGTGACTGTACTAAAAATTGGATTGAATTATCAAAATCCTATGCTCGTGGTATCCATCCTTCTTGGCATATTAGGTACATTTCTGTTTTTCTTTAGTTTATCTGGATTTATATTATATGTTGTAAAGAAGAATAAAAAAGTCTATTTTAAAGGGTTAAATATATTTATCATCAAACAAATAAATAGTAAGGTTAATACAAATTTTATATCCATGTCTGTAATCTGTTTAATGTTATTTCTTACAATGGTGGCTTTATCTACAGGAATCAGCTTTAACAGAATGATGGACGCAACAATAAAAGAAGAAACACCATTTGATGCCAGTATTACGTTGATGAATAGGGATGAGAGTTACACGATAGAAGACGTATTAAATACATCAAATTTTAAACTAAGTAATAATGAAAAATATGTATCTTATAATGTATATTCAGCAAAGATGGAAGTGGGGGACGTTGTACCAGAAGTAACTAAAAATGCTAAGAATATCGTTGTGGATTTCATTAAAGTATCTGATTATAATAAAATTTTAAATCTCAAAGGTGAAAAGAAAATTACTATAAATAACAATGAAATTTTACTTTTATCAAATGAAAGCCGGTTGGTTAATTCGATAAATGAAAGATTAAAAAATAGCAATAAGGTGAATATTAAAGAAAAAGAATATCTGGTAAAACACGCTAAAGTTATACAAGAGAATCTTTACACTTCTGATGTGCCACTTAATTTCTTCGCAATCGTTATAAATGATGAGTTTTTATCAGGCTACAAAATTGGTACATCCGTACTTAATGTAAATTATTTAGATGGAAATAGAGAAGAATATAATAAAAAATATGATAACGTTGCAAGGGGCTTTTATGACGAAAATGGCCCGAAATTAAATATTGTATATATATCAGGCAAATCAAAGGATGAAGTTCGTGCAGAAAGTAAGGGATTGAAAACGATTATAATGTTTATTGGGGTATATATAGGAATTGTATTTCTAATAACGAGTATGGCTGTATTAGCTCTTCAACAATTATCAGAAGCCAGTGATAGCATAGATCGATATAAATCTTTGAAGAGAATTGGTTCAAACGGAACCATGATTGACAAAACGATTTTTATTCAAACTTTCGTATACTTTAGTCTACCAGTTATTCTTGCCCTAATTCATTCTATAGTTGGAATTTATATAATCAATAATTTTATTAACGCAATTCAGCCAACAGATATTACTTTACCAGCATTGATGACTGGCTTAGTATTTCTTGTAGTTTATGTAGGATACTTCTACACGACATATGTCGGGTATAAAAATATTGTAAAAAGTAATACTTGATTTTATGATGCTCATTAGGGCTATTACACCTTGTTCCTCAAGATGTAATAGCCTTATATTCTGTATAGGGAGGGAAAAGTCATGAAAAAAATCATTCTGATTGAAGATGACGAAATCATTAGAGAAGAATTACAACATTTTTTTATAAAGTATGGATATGAAGTAAAGGCTCCCACAGATTTTAATCATATTATCGAATATATAGAAAGTGAGAATGCAGCCCTTATATTACTAGACATAAATCTTCCTGTGTTCGATGGCTATTATATATGCAGAGAAATACGTAAAACTTCAGATGTTCCAATCATCATGGTTACAAGCAGAGATAGTGATGTAGATGAACTAATAAGTATGAATCTAGGAGCAGATGATTTTATAACAAAGCCTTATAATACAGAAATACTATTAGCAAGAGTAACAAACATTTTAAGAAGAACTTCTGGAGATTTTAAGACGAATCATATCTTAATTTATAGAGATTTTACTTTAAATCTTTCAAATGCAACAGTTACTTATCAAGACAAGTCTGTAGAGTTAACTAAAAATGAAGTTAAAATACTCTCATGTTTAATAAATAATCGCGGAAATATTGTAAAAAGAGATTCACTCATTGAAACTTTATGGAAGTCTGATTATTTTGTGGATGATAGCACCTTAACTGTTAATATAAATAGATTAAGAAAAAAGCTTGAAGAGATAGGTATAGAAAATCCAATTGCAACCAGACGAAGCTTAGGGTATATAATGCCATGAATATAGGTGAATTTATTAAAGATAAAATAGTAGTAATACTATCAAATGTACTGGTATATATCATACTAGCAGGTATATTGCTGACTGCGCATATTCCGTTCATTATCATATCCTTTGTCTTTTGTATTTGGTTTTTTCCATTGATTTCATATATGGCTATAGAATTTATAAGATGTAAAAATTATTATAATGAGATTAACGGCATATTAGAAAACTTGGAGAAAAAATACTTACTTCCAGAGGTCGTAAAGGAAGCAAACTTTATACATGGTGAAAAGCTTAACGCTATACTGAAAGAAGTAAGTAGAGATATGCATGAAAATGTAAAGTATTATAGTGATATGCAATTGGATTACAGAGAATATATAGAGACATGGGTGCATGAAATTAAGACACCAATAGCGTCTACAAAGCTTATAATTGAAAATAATCAAAATGAAGTAACGAATAAAATTGACTCTCAAATGGATCGGATTGAGGGGTTTGTAGAACAGGTTCTGTATTATTCTCGAAGCAATAACGTTAATAAAGACTACATTATCAAGCCAATCAACCTTGATAATGTAGTAAGGAATGTAATTAAAAGAAACTATAGAGATTTTATTCATAAGAGAATAAAATTAGATATACAGGATATTGATGAGATTGTATATAGTGATGGAAAATGGGTTGAATTTATTATTAATCAAATAATAGGAAATTCTATAAAGTACTCAAATAACAAAGAACAAATGATACGTATATACACAATTAAGAAAACTAACTCAGTAATACTAACTATAGAGGATAATGGAGTAGGGATAGTACCTAAAGATATAAATAGAGTTTTTGAGAAAGGGTTTACTGGAGAGAATGGAAGAAGATTTAGCAAAAGTACAGGAATGGGCTTGTATCTATGCGAAAAACTGTGCTCAAAATTAGGATTGAAAATTGGCATCGAATCTGAAGTGAATAAAGGAACTAGAGTTACATTAATATTTCCGTTGTCAGGTATGGTAACCTTTGAGCCTTATTTATAAAATAGATGCTGCTATCTTTCCACGAATTTCGTATGAAACTTAAAAACAAACGTAAAACGGTAGGAAAAGAGTAGAAATTCTCTTCATACCGTTTGTATTATTTAGCCATTTAACATATTAGTATATTTAATTGTGCATCGGATGGATGTTAATCTGAAGTAGTCATTACTATTTTTGATGGCCACTAATACTTAACGTAAGATTTGATTCGGTTGCTACACAGACCTCGTAAGCGAGAAATTGTACACTATATAAAACAGTAAAATAAATATCCGATCCCTTATCGTACAAGGAATCGGATATTTTGTGTCTAATTTGTGTCCGAACGTATAATTTTCTTTTTTTGATATGGTACCCCTACAAGTTCTTTTTGTACTCCGGATTGACGAATAGTAAGTGTTATTGGGGATACCGCTAACACTTCAAGGGTCGTCATATATTCTTTTGACAAAATGTTGTAGAAAGCTTAAGAATTCTTAAGAACTTTTGCCCCTTTTTCTTAAGGTTTGGATTCTAGAGTATAATTATGAGTTCCAACCTGTGGGATGATTAGGTATGAAAACAATTCGCTTTCTCATTTCTATATATAATGCACTAAAAATCAATTGGTGCAGCTATTCCAAGTTCAAGGTTGCTTGGAGACAAAATAATTGAAGGAATTGATTTGAAGAAAGTAAATTACATTCTCAAATATGGACTGAGTACAGGTGTATTCGCAGAAAAATTAATTAAAAGAATAAATCTCAAGACAATTATTTTATTAATGGAAAATAATAAGGAATTTTATTTTTTTACTAAAAACAAAATTTAAAGAAGAAGGGAACTTATTAATTGTATATGGATTAGTAGTAAATACTGAACAATGCATTAGGGAAAACGATATTACGTATATACATTATGTTATTTCTTGTCTTCCGTTTGCAAGCTTAAGAAAAAAAGAAGATACAAATGTTTCACCTGCTTATGTCTTTAGCTGTTTAATGCGAGAAAAATATGGAGGAATCATATGGAGTCAAAAATTCTTATTGTCGATGATGATAAAGAGATTAGAAATCTTATCTCTGTTTATTTGGAAAATGAAGGTCTGAAAACTCAAAAAGCTGAAGATGCTATGGAAGCTTTACAACTGTTAGAAGAAAAGGAATTTGATTTGATTATTTTAGATATTATGATGCCGAATATGGATGGCATTGAAGCATGTATGAAAATTAGGGAAGATCGCAATATGCCTATCATTATGTTGTCTGCAAAATCTGAGGATATAGACAAAATTCAAGGTCTAGCCTCTGGCGCAGACGATTATTTATCAAAGCCGTTTAATCCATTGGAATTAATCGCTAGGGTAAAATCTCAATTAAGAAGGTTTAAAAAATACAATTCATCAATAGAACATAATAAAAGCATTCTAGAAATTGGTGACTTAACCGTAAATACAGATACACGTCAAGTATGGGTAAGAGGAAAAGAAACAAGGTTAACTCCAAAAGAGTTTGCTATTCTCGAACTACTTGCCCGCAACAAAGGGACTGTCCTGAGTGTAGCAAAAATATATGAAGCAGTTTGGAAAGAGGTTTTTTATAAATCAGATAATACAGTCATGGTGCATATTACAAAAATAAGAGACAAAATTGAAGAAGATTCTAAACATCCCATTTATATTAAAACTGTGTGGGGAATTGGGTATAAAATATGAAGAAAATTAGTTTTAGAAATAAAATAATTATAAAACTTTTGGTTGCTGTTGCAGTTAGTTTTTTTGTTGCGTTTGGTTTAACAATCCTTATGGTGTTATTCGTCATAGATCCATTATTTAAAAAACACGAAGATTTTGGTATGTTTGAACTCAATTTATCATTGTTATTCTTATTCTCGTTCGCAATTTTTAACTTTATAGTAATTTTTTTGATATTGGTTCGAAAGAAAATAGCATTTTTGAAGCTCATTTCGGAAAATGTGAATGATATTGCAAATGGAAAACTGGGTTTGACAATTGGGATTAAGGGGAAGGACGAATTGACCCAACTTGCTCAAAATATAAATTATATGTCTAAGGAATTGGAGCATACATTTGAACAAGAAAGGCGATTGGAACGTACAAAGAATGAACTTATAACCAATGTATCTCATGACTTACGCACCCCGTTAACATCTATTATTGGCTATATAGATTTATTAAAAAGAGGGCAATACAACAGTAACACACAATTACAGGAATACCTTGAAACCACGTATTCAAAGTCACAGAGACTGAAATATTTAATTGATGAGCTGTTTGAATATACTCGTTTATCGGGCATAGATGTTAAGTTAAACCTTAATGAAGTTGATTTATCAGGTTTGTTAGAACAAATAGTTGGAGAATACATTCCTATATTTGAAAAGGAGGGTTTAATCGTTCAAAAATCAATAACGGAAGAAACAATACCTATTTTCATAGACGTAGAAAAAATGGTACGTGTTTATGAAAATCTGTTTATGAATGCGATAAAGTACAGCATGAAACCATCCGAATTATCGATATGTCTTGAATTAATGGGTAACAAAGCAATTTTGAAAGTATCAAATAAAGTCGAGAAGCTGCCTGTTAGCGATCCAAATAAATTGTTTGAAAGGTTTTTCAGGGGGGATAAGGCAAGAAAAGATGATCAAGGAAATGGACTGGGACTTGCTATCTCAAAAAGAATTGTTGAACTTCATCATGGTAATATACATGCAAAATATAAAGATGGCTGGATGTCCTTTATTGTTGAACATCCAATCAAATAGATTGGCTTATGGAATTATAGGTTCCATAAGCTTTTTTTATAAAACTTAAGAATTCTTAAGGGTTTTACAGGGTGTTTCCTAATTTTCATAGTTTATCATGAATGTATTCAAAGCGATGAGGGGAGAGGAGAAATTAAAAAGAAAATTTTCTTTACAGCTTTCAAGTGGATACATCGTGACAATCTCATGAAAAAGGTAGATGCAACATGACTATTTTGTTAGTAGCAAATTAGAATAGCAGATTATTTTAAAGAAATGAAAAAACAAACGTAGGAGGAGATATATATGATAAAACCAGTTGTAGATGTAAAAAACATTCAAAAATTGTACGGTAAAAAAGGTGAGAATCAATCACATGCATTAAAAAGTGTTTCATTCTCAATTCAAGAAGGTGAGTTCGTTGGAATTATGGGACCTTCTGGTTCTGGTAAAACGACATTATTAAACGTAATTTCAACACTTGATAAAGCAACGGGCGGCGTTGTTGAAATCGCGGGTACGGATATTACGAAAATGAAGCAAGGTGAACTTTCTGATTTCCGTTCACAAAAATTAGGATTCATTTTCCAAGACTTTAACCTATTAGAGAACTTATCTATTTATGAAAACATCGCACTTCCATTATCTCTTCAAGGTGTCGCGTCACGTAATATTGGACCGAAAGTAGAAAAAGTAGCGGATATGTTAGGGATTACAGAAATTCTTCAAAAGTATCCATCTGAAGTATCTGGTGGACAGAAACAACGTTCAGCAGCAGCGCGTGCATTAGTGCATGAACCTGCAATTATTTTAGGGGACGAGCCGACTGGATCTCTAGATTCTAAAAATGCAACGAGTTTACTGGATGCGATGACGAACTTAAATAAAGAACAAGGTGTATCTATCATGATGGTTACGCACGATCCGTACAGTGCAAGTTACTGTCAGCGTATTTTATTCATTCAAGATGGTGAGCTATATAAAGAAATTCACCGTGGTGGTTCACGTGAAGAGTTCTATAAAGAAATTTTAGACGTGCTTGCAGACTTAGGGACACAAAAAGCGTAAGAGAGAGGGTTCATGTATGTTATTTAAACTTTCCATGTCAGGGCTAAAAAGCAAGTTACAAGATTACATTGTCTTACTTGTTGGTCTTATCGTATCTATTTCTACTTTTTATATGTTTCAAACGCTATCATTAAATAAAACGTTTCTTGAATCTAGCTCTTCTATTCGGGATATTGTATCTATATTCCACATTGGTTCCTTTCTGTTAGCGATTATAACATTTTTCTACATTTTATATGCAAACTCTTTCTTAGTATCTCTTCGCCAAAAAGAGTTTGGTATGTATATGATGTTAGGAGCAAAAAAGCATAAAGTTACACTACTTATGTTTATTGAAACAATCGTATTAGGTGCAGCGTCTCTTGCGATTGGAATTACAGTTGGTGTAGGACTTGCAGAAGGTATCGGACAGTTACTAATGAAGCAATTGGAATTTCCTGGTGAGGGTTATCAAGCATTTTATATTCCATCTATAACTGTTACGTGCATCTTCTTCTTTGCATTATTTGTACTATCAGCAATTATGAGTAGTATTAAATTAGTACGTTTTTCCGTATTACAACTTGTACATGCAGATGCACAAACAGAACGTGTCGCGGTAAAAGGAAAAATGACAGTTGTAGTTGCATTCCTTGGTTTAATTTTGTTAGGTATTGGTTATGCATCACTGACCTATATTCCACAAGCGGGAATGGCTGCTCTCGGATTAATGGCCCTTGGATTGACCACAGCAACCTTTGGTACTTACCTTTTATTTGGATCACTTCTGCCAGTTATGATTAACAAGTTAAAGAGTAATAAAAAACGTAGTGAGAAAGGCCTCAATGCTTTTACTTTTGCACAATTAAATTTTCGTATGAATAGCCTAGCAAATGTGCTTGCCACGGTAGCAATGTTAGTGGCCCTTGGAGCTGGTGGGATTTCTGGTGGTATGGCATTTAAAAACAACGTAATAAAAA
This sequence comes from Bacillus sp. RB3, assembly GCF_030164735.1. Taxonomy (NCBI): domain Bacteria; kingdom Bacillati; phylum Bacillota; class Bacilli; order Caryophanales; family Bacillaceae; genus Bacillus; species Bacillus sp. RB3. The sequence goes on along the minus strand of NZ_JASNGE010000043.1, from coordinate 20,740 downwards.
TGGTTAATGGTAGTGAAATTTACGATTCAGTCGTTCATAATCCAACAACTGAAGAAAAGAAAATTTTGAATACCATCTTATTTACAGAGAAGCTTGAATATCATTACAAAATAGTTGGTCAGTCTATTTACTATTTAAAAGAGGATTTAGAGAAAAATCGTCCTTTAGTATTGAAAAATAGTAATGAGAGAGCAGAGTTTGGGAAAACAAAGAGAGTTTCAGAAGAGTTGCCAATTGGTGCAAACGTGAAGAAGTCACCGCAACAATGGAGTGAAGCTTTCGAAATAATCCAGCCATATTATATGTATCCTGATCATGAAATAAAAATTGTAGACAAAAACATGTACCATAGTATAGAGGGTCTCGAAAGTACTGTGTTTATTGGGAAAACAGATAATTTTAAATCATACTTAAAGGAATGGAAACAACTTGACGAATTACAGTTAACTAAATATACAAGTATGAAACCTGAAGAACTGAAGAGTAAATATCGAATGTATGATTCTTATCATGGCATGTTCAGTGGATTGATGTTCATGGGCTTCTTCGTCGGAATTGCGTACTTAGCAATGATGGCAAGTTGCCTTATGTTTAAAGTTTTATCTGGTGCATCCAAAGATTGTACGCGTTATCAAATGCTTCGTAAAATCGGTGTTCGCCGAGAGTTATTAACACAATCGATTTATAAGGAGTTATTCTTCGTGTTCTTAGTCCCAGCAATTGTTGGCATTGTTCATGTATTAGTTGGTATGAACATGTTCGGAGCCATTTTGATTGATCCATATTTTCGTATTTGGTTACCAATTGTTATTTTCGTAGTGATTTACTCGATTTATTACTTCATTACAGTTCAATTGTATAAAAGAATTGTGCTTCCGAAAAAAGATTAATGTAATGATGTTATTTATACGAAATGTCAATATAATTAGCTCCCGTTTTATTGATCATCCTAAATGGGTACAGGAAATTTGGAAATAATAAATGGACTAGCAGTACAGTCCATAAACAATTGGTTCTAGTGCAAAAACTTTAATATTATATCTTTTACTTATGAACAGACTATTGAAAGAGTCTGTTCATTTTTTATGGTTCTAGTGCAAAAATAATAGAATATTAAGATTGAGTGGAAGATGCCTAACGGAATTGAACTTTCTGCTATTAAACCACAGAATTTATTAATAAGGTGTATCTACTTTTGGAAATATGCATAACCTCTATTCCAACAATCATTTTTTAGCTGTTTGCAATGATTTTAAGCCAAGTAATTACATTGGAAAGAATCAAAAACAATTGTCTGTTTCTACTCTTAAGTGAATGGTCATGTTGCCGTACCTCATTTTTTATCCTTTCTAATGTCCGCTAATGCCTGTTGCGTGATTTTGTTCCATTGCTACACAAAAGCTGTTATCTCCTGTTGCAGAATCCTTAAATTATTAAGGATTCCTTTTTTATATCTAAAATCCAAAAATAAAAAGATAAGATTCAGGAACAGGATCTTATCTTTAGCACAAGGAGTAAACAAAAGGATAACCATCTTATTTTTACTATGATTTATTTTTTGTTAATTTTGAATATTAGAACCGTAATTAACAAGTATATCTATATTGAGGAATTTATTACAAAATTAGTTATAAATAATCCAAAACTCCAAAGTAAACTTTTACCCAAAAGTTTACTTTCAAATTAGAAAAGATTAGGTCCTCAATGGGCTTTACCCCAGCCATAAACCTTATGATCAAAAACAAAGGGCAATTCAACTATCAAACTCATATAAATTTTAATCTTGTCTAAGCATCCATTAGGATATACAATTGATCATCTATTTTTCTTTACATAATCTCCAGATACAGTCCATATCAACTATAGATTCTTGCCTTATGCTAAATGTAATCAAAAAGCAAGTAGATAAAGATAATGACTAAAACATTAACTCTAGATACTTTTTTGATGAATATTACAAATAAACAGGAGGTAATGAAAAATGATTAAAACATTATTAGCAGGAGCACTTTTAAGTACAGGATTAGTAGCGGGAGGTGCAGTAGGTGCAGAAGATGTAAAATCAGATCAAAAAGTAGAAAAATCAAAATATAGCGAGACAATTGAAAGACCAGAAGGTACAGAATCAAAACCCGGATTTGAAATTGGAGCCCCTGAAAAACCAGAACATGCAAAAACTGTTGAAAGAACAGAAGGCACAGATTCTCAAGAAGGAAAAAATTTACCAGTAAAGGAAGGTACAGAATCAAAACCCGGATTTGAAATTGGAGCCCCTGAAAAACCAGAACATGCAAAAACTGTTGAAAGAACAGAAGGTACAGACTATCAAGAAGGAAAAATGCTACCAACAAAAGAAGGAAATTAAATAATATATAGTTATAACGAAGAGCATCCAAAAAGGGGTGCTCTTTTTATATTATAGGGATCAACTAGTTTTACACAACATAGAGCTGTAGGAGGAATTGAGGATTAGAACATGGGGTACTGTTTTTTCAAATTATGGTGTTTAGAGCAATAGTTTTGGTGGTAACGTTACAATACAAACATTTTGTTAGAGATTTTTTAAATTTACATAGACTCTAGATAGACTACATATAAACTTCAGATACTTGTTTTATGATACAAGTAATCAAACAAAAGGAGGGGGTTACAACAGTATTAACAGGGCACTCTTTTAAGTATAGGAGATTATTAGTAGATGGAGAAAATGTTGAAGATGTACAGACAGATACAAACATATTTCATATAAATAAAATGAATTGCAACAAGCTAAAAGTACGGTTCTAAGAAATTTGAGTTATAAAAAGAAAATAGATAAGTATAGTAAAAATAGGTAAATTGACAAGAGAACAGCACTTTGTGTATATCACAGGTGCTTTTTATTTTGATCTAGGACTTGAATTAAACTTTTATACTAAAATATATATAGGAAAAGGTGGAAGTTCATTGCACAAAATTATTTATGGAATATTAATTTTAATTTATACTTTGTATTCATTTTTTGTAAGTGATGGAAGTGAAGTAAGGTTTATTATGGTGTTAACTATAGTACTTATCTTTTCTGTGGTTTTAGAAAAAAGGATTGATTAAAGGTCGTTTTTTTAACACTTTTTAAAGATATTTAATGTAAATTATTATTCAAAGGTTTATTTTCATTTCCCCTTAAATATTGAATTTACTATATTTTTATTGATATCATAAAAATATATATAAAAGTATACAATCGAATCATTGTAAATAGAGGGATTGAAAAGTAGATAAATAAAAAGCAATATATATATTTCGGTAATAATACTATATTCCTCTCTATCTACCTATAATTATATTTTTACTAATTTTTTATGATATCAACATTGGTTTAACGTAGTTTATATAACATGGATAAGTGGGATTTTTAGAGAGAAGGCGAGTTTGTATTTATGAATTCGCAAAATTCCTAAAAATAAAACATATGCATGTTAATATTTGTTGTATAATAAAATCAATCCATATGTAAGATGGTTTCCCCGTTACAAGTAATGAAATAGTTTGATTCGCCTTTATACATTATCTGAAAAAGAACTTGTAGTGATTTTTACAAGTTCTTTTTGTTTTTCTTATTGTATTTAGAGAGGGAATTTTTAAATATAGAAGCAATGAAGAAATATGATATAAAGTGTTCTTCATTTTATAGATGTACTAAACCGTATGAAGAGGTAAAAAAAGGGAAACCTAACGAATAATTAATGATTTAGGGGGTACCAAATGGAGCATAAAACAAAGGTAACAATAGGGGATTACGTTCAATTTTCATATCGTAAAAATCCTAATTTACAATTAATTGGGTATGTAGTCAGTGTTCTACAGAACACAATTGTTGTAGAGATTACAGAGATAATGGGAATTGAAGTAGATGATGTTAGGCAAGTAGTAAAACATGGTTACTATAATAAAGTGGTTCAAAAACAAATAAAAAATAATGTTTCATAAAAAGTGCTCCTAGATAAATTTAAGAACACTTTTTAGATGAAGTTACTGGATTTCTTAAGATGATGAATAACAGCTGTTAGATAGTAACATATTCATTTAGAAAAAGCACTCATCATGGATGCTTTTTACGACTATGCTTAATGTTTGCGAATCAAAAACGAGTTTTACAAATGATACAAAATGTTAAACTAGGGTACAGAACCCATATACTTATATCGTGCGATTGATTCCGAAGGAAACACAATTGATTTTTATTTGAGTAGTAAACGAGATGCCAAAGCTGCCAAGCGATTTCTAAAGAAAGCCTTGATTTCTTATCATGCCACAGGACCTCGTTCTATAACTGTTGATGGAAATAAAGCCTATCTTGTCACGATAAGGGAACTAAAAGACGAACAGTGCCATACTACACGGTATGCCACTTCGTGTGAAAAAATATTTAAACAATATCATTGAACAAGACCACCGTTTTATCAAAACCCGGATTTGGAATATGCTTGGATTAAAATCATTGCATACAGCTACAAAAATGATTGATGGAATAGAAATTATGCATATGGTCAAAAAAGGACAAACTTTCCATGGGGAGAAGTCTGTCAAAAGGCAGATATATCTTATCAATGAACTCTTTGGTTTAACAGCATAACGTTCAATCCCGCTAGAAATTTTTTACTCTTCTTTCATATCCTACTATTTTTGCGCCAGAACCTAAAAAACGGCACCCTTTCTCATTTATATTATCAAGAAAGAATAACGCCTTTTTTGTACTTGGGGGTAGTAAAAATTCTTAAGTTGATGGGCATGTGGCTGTGTCCCAACATTCGTTAGAATAGAAAAGAGGCATCTTTCCGAAGCAGAAAAGATGCCCTATTTTACAACAATTAAAATTCAAGATGCATTTTTCGTACCGGAATCTTACAATTTAATTTAGTCTCTGTAATTTAAATTTTTGATTATTATTAGCTGTAAATGGATATACTATAACATTTGTTCCATTTTTAGTACCAGAACCAGTTACATCTAAATACCTAGAGTTTTTCTTATTTTTCAAATAAAAATATCCATTTCCTGCATCTTCAACTATCCAATAATGCTCTTCATAGTATTGGTTAGGTGTAGAAAAAACATTGTTAGAACCTTGATAGTCATTCCAAGCTAATATTAAATTTTCATTTGTTACACTTTTAATTTGATAGGCCTTTTTATTTGAATCATATACTAACTTCCATTTTTGATTATTACTGCCGTTATTGCTCCATAAGGTAACATTATTCGTTGATTGATTCATATCTATAACGCTACTATTATTTAACGCAGAAAATAGTTGATAGGTACCATTCAAATTAGCTCCAGGAATGTTTTCTCCTACTTCTTTATATACGACATACTCCATTCCATTGACCGTTGCTATTACCGCATATTGGTCTTTTAAGTTTAATGGAAGCCGGTCAACCCACATGCTTGTATTTGCTCCTCCGCTCCACATATTATGAGTAGTCCGTTTTGTTAAATTCATCAATTTATAGGACGCATTTGGTGCATTTGCTCCCGTTTTTATTTCAAATGTATAAGCATTGTGTATCGGTTTGTAGAAATATTGAACACTTGACGGACGAAGTCGATTCATAAGATCCTGCTCTTCTTTCTCCGCAATTTTAACCGATTCATATAATTTATCAGCATAATTCTTAAGATCTTGCCAGCTATCTTTTGCTGTATTAAGATCTGCTTTTATAAAAGCAAATTCTTCTGGGGTAATAAATGTGATATTTTTTACTAAATTATTATATTTTACTGCTACAGTATCCCAAAGATTAGACATTTTCTGTATAGAAGTAATAGCTGTGTCAATTGTTTCCGCCATATTCGTAGTCTTATTTTTTGCATCAGTTATAATAGCTATTTCTGCTTGTGCCCCAGAAATTTGTGCTTTTAAAATTTCTATTTCTCGCTCAGCAGATGCAATATTACTTTTTGCTGTTGCAATCAGCGGTCCACCAATGATACACGTTATTAACGTCGCGCAAAGTACTGAACCTGCAATAATTTGATCATTGCTTTTTTTGATAGACTCATTATACCCATTAATTCGCTGTTCTAAATATGGAATACCTGCAGTTGTACTAGCTAAAATAGTCGTTAATTGACTTGTATCTTGTTGAAAATTTTGCGTATCTGCTGTCATTTTATTTCGGAATGTTTTAAGCTGTTCCAATAGCTCGGTAACGTCACTTTTATTAGTCAATATACTTTGATACAATTTTTCGAGCTCAGTTTTCAATTTTTCAGTATCTTTTTGATCTATCGCATCTAGTAAAATACTATAGTGTGTTTGAAATGTATCATTATAATTTACAATGTTTTGATTCGTATTCATAATACGTGGTTTAAGATTATCTAACCAATAGGTCGCGTTTTTTTTTGCATCGTCCTGGTGCTTCAGCATGTTTGCTCGTAAATAACTATTAAGGGAACTTATACCACTAAGGTCTGTCTCTTGTTGATTACGTATTGTTTTGGCATATGAATCCATAACAAGTACATTAGATATTGCTGGTGCTAGTACATCTTGAAAGCCCTCAGGACCAAGTGAATAATTATGAATGGTTTCTTGCGATATAGTTGTATGGACTTTTTGTTCTGCCGCGAAAGTATGAAGTGGTACTATATTACTTGTTGCCATTCCAGCAATCATCATTGATAATAAGAATTTCTTGTACAATTTCTTATTCACATTATCCCACCTACGCTTTTTAAGAATTCGTATCTTTTAGTGAGCATTGAGGAAGTTCCCTGCTCAAGTTTGAATAGGGAACCCTTATCATATAAAATCAATTGATTATTCTGTATCTACTAATTTAATATCAGTTTCATAAAGATTTGCAGCAGTGTCTCTAACTTCTTGCCAACTTTTTTTAGCCACATCGAGATCCTCTTTTATGAAAAATAGATCGTTAGAGTCGATAACTGCAATATTTTTAAGTAAAGATTTATATTTTGATCCAATTACATCCCATTTGGTTGAAAGATTTTGTAGTGCAGTAATTGCTGTATCAATAGTCTCTGTTAAGGATTCAGTTTGCTCTTTTAGATTGGTTAAACCAGCTACTTCTAATTGAGCCTGGGTTATTTGTCCTGTTATATTCTTAATCTCTTCCTGAGCCTTATCCATCTCTTGCTTTGCTATAACAATTCCCGCTATACCTCCTGCTGTTGCTCCTAAACCACCTACAATGAACACCACTCCTAGTTTAGCTCCTAAACCAGTACCAATTAGAACTGCTCCACCTATAATAGCAAGTGGACCTAAAGCCGTTGCAACTGCTGAGCCAATAAGAAGTTTATTATATTCAGCAATTGTAGCATGATACGTTGTGAGTTGATTTTGCAACAGCGGAATTCCAGCATCCTGACTTGCTAAAATAGACGTAATTTGAGTTGCATCATATATAAAGTTTTGCGTATCTGTTGCTAATTTACTTCGGAATGCTCTCAGTTCTCCCAATAATTCGTCCACTTCCGCCTTATTTGCTACAACATCATTATTTAGCCTTGTAAGTCCATTTGATAATGTTTCCCTGTCCTTATCTTTTACAGCATCTATTAACGTATTATAGTAATTTTGAAATTTAGTATTATAATTAATAATGTTTTCATTCGTTGAAATCATTTGCGGTTTAAGTTTATCTAACCATTGCCCTGCATTTATTCTGGCAATATTTTGATCATTAATTATTTTCGTTCGTAAGGATGTATCAATTGAATTGATCCCATTGAAATCAGCATTTGCTTGTTTAATGATTGTTAAAGCATAAAGGTCCATTACTAAAGCATTTGACCCTGTATTTGTTATTGCCTCTTTAAGACCCTCTGGTCCTAATGAATACCCCGGGTACTCGTCTGTTGTACCTGTTTTAGCATGAATAGGAGTTGATTTTGCCGTGCTTTCCGCTGCAGAAGCATATGTTGGCATGATACTACCTGCTGCCATTACCGTTATTAATGAGGATAAAGCCATTACTTTATAAGGCTTTTTTGTCATTTTTGTCTTCTCCTTTAACTTTCAGTATAGTCATATTTCACTCTTTGCTTAAACTTAATTTATTGTTACATTTGTAATGAAATTTTCAAACTGTTTTGTTTGCACATACAGTTCATCACTGAATTTTTTGAGCTGAATTAATTGATTTTGCAATCCAACACTATCCATGTGTGCCCCTACACTCAGATTGAGTTGGATTTGGATCATTGTATCATTTAGCGCTTTCCAATCATTCATCAAATATTCAAAAGTAGTAATTTGCCGCTTAATCATCTCGGTAAACCCATTCATTTGATCCTCAATAAAAGTCATTTCAGTCACTTGAATTTGGTTTTCTGCTAACTGCTGAATTAGTGGTAATAATTCTTTTTGTTTCTGCTCAATGATCCTAGCAGAAGCAGCTGTTTGGCTGTCGAAAAGATCTAAAATTCCACCACCAAGAGATGAAATAGAGATAAAATCTATAGTTTGAGTCTGAGCTGCTCCACCCGCAATCGTAAAAACTTGCTTCCCAATATTTATAACTCCGTTACGAACTTCATTGGGTCTATTTAAAATTTTTGCGAGTTCTACTAGTATCTCTTCTTGAAGTCTTTTAATATCAGCTCTTAGCTGTGTAACAGTTCCATCTGACCCCTCTAAGGATTGAATTGCTATTTTTGCTTTTTCAGAAAACCCTTTGTTATCTTGAAGCAATAAATCATTAAAACGATTTAGCTGCAATAAGGTTTGGTTCATATTATCTTGGATAGTTTGTACGTCCTGTTGAAGTCTATTAAAAGCATTTACAAAACTCACTTTTGTTTCCGCATCTGTATTTACCGTTTCCGCTAAATCATATAATGTACCATAGTAACCATTGAATCTTGTACTAAAACGCTGCATATCTTGATTTAAATCAACTAACTTAGGATTATATTCATCTAACCATTCGCGAACATGATTTTTTACAAATTCTTGGTGATTCGTTAAACTGCTCATACCAGCCCCTTTAATGGTTGGTTGCTGTAAAATAATTAATCCATATGCTTGCGCTAAAGGTGATTGTGAACCTAACGTTCTAATCGAATGTGATAATGTATTCGCATTTTTGACATTTTGTACATATGTTGACTCTGATTTAGACTGCACCCTCTCCGCGTAAGCACTTACATAGTTGGAAGGACTTGCTAATATTGCTGTAACCAATAATCCTGTAACTAAAGATTTTTTCACTTGAACTCCTCCTTTTCTTATTTTTTAAAGAGAGATTCTAGATTAGGTCTGTTAAATTACTATTTTTATAAAGGAAATAGCACTAGATATTGACTAGATTCTTTCTTATTCTCCTTTTTCGGGGGAAGGAAAAAGATACTCCCTATTAGAATATATAAACGTCAGAAAATACGCAATATTGCGATTAATTATCCGCTATAAGATAATAGTGACTAGTTTTTTTATGTTTTGTTATATATATACCATTTGAAATATATTATTTTTTTTTGGTAATGTCATATTTAAAATAAAAATATATATACGAATTAAGAAATTCATCGTTAATTGTCATAAATTTTTACAATATTTTTGAATGTGCTTATCTTTCCAAAATGTAAAAATAAATACTCTTAAATTATATTGGGGAATAAAATTTAACCTGTGACCGATTTTTACATGTATCTAAGCTTGTACCCTATTTGGACACATTTTAAGCGTTTTCTGTACGTTAAGAGACATCTGTCCAGAAAATCTATGTTTATGGACAGGCGATAAAACTCAATAATATCAACGTTTTTTAGCTATAATCGTGTTCATAAAGTGTGTATAAAAATCAATGTTCAATTAAACTTAGTATTTTATCTTTATGAACATATACTCATCTTAAAAAGACACTATAATCATAAAAGTTTGTAATCCTTAGCGTACAATTTTCCCGAAATGGTATGGTGAGGTCTAAAAGTAAAATAAAATTGTCAAAAAATGATACCAATTTGATACTATCCAATATTGATATAGAGAATGAAAATAGTTTAAGAAACTAAAAAAACAATACGCCGAAATTTGTATCAATTTGTAAATAAACAACAAAAATAATAGAGAATAAAGCGTATATATTCCTAATAGATGCGTGTTTCTTTTCCAGACCAATCAAATATCTTTTTTAGAGTAATAGGGTCAGTATGTCGAAGTTTTAGAGATTACCTACACATCTATTAAAATTTTTGCACCAGAACCATACTATGTAATTGAAGCAATCCAGGAAACGAAAGATGGGGGATAAAATAGTTAATATTCAATAAATAGTCTGCTTTTGTATGGAAGAAGAACCTAAATTGGGTTCTTCTTTTTTAGTTCAAAGTTTACACCTTTTTGAACATGTTTAAAGATTGCAAAGATAAAATTAGTTTTACAAAAAATACAAAATGTTAAACTTATAAAACCCAGTGATATCATTATGTGTATATGAAGTCACTGGGTTTTGATTTGGATATTTAATGGTGTGTTTTACAAATTATAAACAGATATGAACTTAGTTTTACTTTTTAAATATTATCCGTCCTAAAAATCTTGAGATATCAAAAAAGCAAATCACAAAATTCATAAAGAATTGTTTTCCATCCCCTATAAGAATATGTACATCAAAAGGTACACCTTTTGATGTTTATTAAAATCTAACCGATTTAGTGCTTCGAAAGGTTCAAAAATGCATTTTTAAAGTACTAAATAATTAATGGTACCTTTTGAAATATTATTGGTTTCATTTCAATATAAACAATTCCGGCTATATAACTAAAAAATATGATATAATATCTATTGAACATATGAATAGGATAACAACTACCTGCTGTTGGCAAGTAGCAATTTATCTAATGAAAAGATCACTTGTTTCCAAGACAAGTGATCTTTTTATATACATTACCTATACTATTTTTGAGATCCATTAGATATTTTAGTTCCCTTATTTATATTGTGTACTCATTTCCCCACTCCTTTGATTTAAATACTATATCCTGTTTTCAGCAGCATCGAGTTATAGTATCGACTCGATATATAATAAATATTGTTTAATCTAAAAGCCTCTGTTCTATCATACAGTCATCACAATATAAATTGTTATTTGCACTTTTTATAAATACTTCTTCACTAGAGTCAAATGAATATCGCTTTTCATATCCAACTTCACATTCTTCCATGTAATTTCGTTCTTAATGTGTAAAAGTGTAAACGTGGACATTTACACTTTTACACAAGTTCACAAAAATAATGCAACAATAAATTTTTATATTGTAATATAATTAAATAGACTTCGTTATTTACAAACAGGAGGGGTTTCATTGGAAGACTTTGATGATGAGCTACACCAAATTGATATGGATCAAAAAGAAGCGATACTAGTTGTAAGGGCTTACAAAAGGTATTTAGTAAAAACAGATGAAGATAGGGAATATGGAACAGAAGTAATTGAACGTATTAGCAATAGTGATACTACTCGTGAGGATGCGGATTTTATTATAAGATGCACGGAAGTTATTGATGATCTTATCGATAAAGTTGTCGAGGAGAAAGTAGCAAATAAAAGCTAACCTACTACTATAGGATAACCCTCCTAAAAAACATCTAGCAAATAGACTACGGATTATCTCTAAATGAGCTTGTTGCTTTACGAATGAAACATGTGCATTTTTAGAACTATACATTATCTATTCCTGAACTAGTGACCCAAGATATCATAGCGATAATTCACTCTTTGTTTTTTGCCACTTTAGGTTCGGAACCTATCTTTGGAGTTATGATGAAGATGTACCAAGATTTCTAACGGAAATCTCTATCCAAAAAAATGATTAGGTTGGAGATAAAGCGGGCAAATGTGAGGAAAGGGATTTCTGCACAATATTTTCGAAATACTTTTATTTTAAAGATAATTCAGAAGCAATGCACAGCTGAACATATTGTGAAGCAATTAGGGTTTAAAACTCACATATAATTCTTTAGTCGAAAAGGAATAAAAAAACTAGTTTGTTAGACAAACCGCTTTTTCTTTTTACACTTTTTTCTTTTTGGTAAGTCAGGAAACTTCTTCATTGTGTCAACAGCATGCATGAGCGTGAAATATGGATGTTTTAAAATCATTTTCGGTCCGCTCTTTTTCATAACTTCCTTAACTAAATCTTTCATATCTGGTTTATAACAATGAATTTTGCAATTTTGGCATGCTGGTTTCTTTTCTTGAAATGGACATTTTGATAAACGAAAATAAGCATAAGCTTTTAATTTTTGACATTCTTCACATAGAGTATTTTGTTTATGTTCGTTTTTACAATACATATCAATCATAATGCTAATTGTTTTCTCTTCACGTTCAATTCGATTCATAAATTGGCGCCTCCTGTTTCAAAGTCTCTCTGCTTTGATTGTAAAACTTTTTAGAGGGTTTACTTGAATTTTTAATGACAGTTTTTCTAAAGTTTATCTCTTTCCTAAGACTTAAATATGGTTCCTTCTTTTTCTTATGAGCTTCGGGTACCTAAACGACTCGAACAGCAAGAATTCACTTGATTTTTCCACGTTATTAATTGATTCTATTGGAAGGTGGGGAGTATTTGAAGTTTACTGCTATATCAAATAATTCAGCCTTAGAGCACGCAATCTGCGTTTTGTTTTAGGATCACTATGCAATTTTTAAATTAATGAATGTGTGGTGGTACCGCTTATTATAAAATTGGATTTTTAGTGAAATGAATGTTAAGTTAACTTTACATTTTGTTAATTATGATATACATTGAAGGTAAGAGGTGGTGAACTTGACTATTTTTAACAAAGTAAAGGAAATTAGAGCTCGTTTTAATTTCACACAAAGTGTATTAGCTGAAAAAGTAGGAGTGACGAGGCAAACAATCGCAGCAATTGAAAAAGGGGATTACGTCCCTTCATTATTACTAGCATTGTCAATTTGTGATGTGTTTGATTTGAAGATGGAAGAAGTGTTTGTATTAAATAAGGAGGAAGAAGAGGATGAATAGATTGATGATTTCTTATGTGTTTAATGTACTTATTATGGCATTAACATGTTGGGTATTCATTGAACTTTATTACGGCATTATAGAACTTGCCAATATTATTGAAGCTAAGAAAGTAGCCTTTGAAGTATCATTAAATTTTACACCAGTCTTATTTTTATTAGTTATAGGTATTGTAATAACAATTTTTTATAAAATACAGAGGAAGAAATATAACGCCCTTTCATATCTGATGTATCCACTATTGTTTCCCCTAGAAGACGAACGTGAAAAGTTAATTACTGAAAGAGCTTGTCGTACAGCATTTGTTTCACTATGGTATGTGTTAATCATCGCAATTGGATTTTTAGTGCTTTCTCCTATTTTTAATATATATATTCCAGGATATCCCTTATACATTGTATTTAGTGTTTTCTTTATTCAAATGACAGTTTTTTATTTATCTTTATACCGAAATAAAATAATGTAAAGTCAGACCCTCTTGCAAAAGCAAGAGGTTTTTTTAGCTGATACTAGTATATAGCGATATTATTTTATAAAGATGATTTTCGTTTCTGAGGGGGCTTTAAAATCTTAAGTTTATGGATTATGGAGGCTACTCTATTACTTCGTATTTACCTGTCCAATCCTATTTTATCTAAGGGTGAACTTTGTTGCTTCAACAGAAAAAAACGTTCTCATATGAAATTGTTTTTAGAATTATTGATATAAAACTTAATGTGGAATTAAAGTAACAAAGAAAATGATAATTGCCCATATGGATACTCTAATTCAATATATACAACTTTGAATGGATATACATCTACAAATTAAATATCTGTAACAGGTGAGACATAAATCTGTTCAGCGTTTTCGCCAGTAAAACTCTTAAAAAATGTTAAATAAGAACTGAAATGTTTTTATTTTTATGAATTTTTTCTATTGTTAATAGGATGAATTTGGCGATATGTAATTTAAATTTACAACAAAATACTACAATTTCCTATTAAATAACAGTGAAAGTAAAATTAAATATATCTATTTTATTAAGATAGTACTACATTCATGGGAAATTTGTTCAATTGTATATAGAGAGATATTATTTTAAATAGTTATTAATAACGAAGGAGAAGAGGGAAAATTATGTTCAATCAAAGAACAAGAAATGGCGTCAAAAAAATCCTAGCAATTACAGCAGCTAGTACGGTGTTTTCGATGTTTGGATCATCAATTTCTATCATAGAGGCGGCGTCTGCTCCAGGAGTTTATGTTAAACCTAAAAATAGTGTTTCTTCAGATATTATTAGTATAGACTGGTCTCCTGTTCAAACAGCACCTTATACATATTGGGCTGTACATAACTGGAACCAGGGGGGAGAAGCTGGTGGGTATGCTGGATTCCAACAACAAAGCGGTTTTGATGAAAATGGAAAGCGTACTTTACACTTTGCAGTTTGGGATCCTATTTCTTCTAAGGAAGCAATAAAAGCAGAATATGTATCCCCTACATCAGTTGCAAGTAATTTTGGTGGAGAAGGAACAGGTCTTAAAATTCAGACGACATATGATTGGAAGAATTATAATTGGTATCGCATGACAATGCGTTCTTGGCAAGAGAATGGACACACAAAATTTGGACAGTGGTTAAAAGATGTTTCAAAAAACCAATGGAAGCTTATTGGGATTATGGACTTTCCAGTTCCTAACGTTACATTTAACTATGGACAAATGCTGTTTCAAGAAGACTGGCTTGGTAATGGACAAGATGTAAGAGAGGCACGTGTAAAAAATGGATATGGAAGAAATATCTCAGATAAAAAATGGACATCTTGGAATACTCAATCGATAGAGGGGCAAGAGCCATTGAATAATAATTGGGATGGGGGAGCTACTTCAGAATATCTTTGGTTTAAGGCTGGGGGAGACTCTCGATCAACTATTGGAACAGGAAAAACATTTACGTTAAATCAACCTAGCCAACCTGAAATAGGAAAACTAGATTATGATGTAAAGTCTATGTATTATGAAAATGAAAAATTAAATATAACTTGGCAATTAAAAGATAGTAGTACACCTCAATTTAAGGGGAAAATTGAAATTTATAATAATGAAAATATGACGGGCCAACCGATTAACGTAATTAATGATATTAAATCTTATCAAAATGGAATCAGTCAATCTATATCATTACCAACAAATACTTATGCAAAAATTGTATTAACAGATATATTTGATCAAACTGTGGAAAAAAAGGTGAAAATCAAAAATGAATTTCCAAACATTTTAGAAGGGGATCGGTTTGCATGGTCGATGAAGGGTATAGGAGATTTTGAATTTGCAAAACTTGATTTAAATAAATCAACAGAAGAATTACAAGTTAGTTTAATAGCAGGTACACCACACAATTATTTTGATAGTACGTATGCAAGTATTAAAGTACAGGATACATCAGGTAAAGTGGTATATAACAAAGAGGTTTATGGGAATACCCAACAAAAAGCTGAATCAAAAACAGTCCCAGTAAAAGTGGGCGATTTTATTGAACTTACACACCTAGAAGGTGCAGAGAGAGCAATATTAACAAATTTAGATAATAATCAACGCGAAAGCTTTGATAAAAAAGTAATATATGAAGTTACAAAGGATGGTTTGAAGAAAGTAAATCAAATTGTTATTCCTAAGCCGGACACAGAAGCTCCTACACAGCCACAAGGATTATATGCAAGTGATGTTACAACAAACAGTGTAGAGTTAAAATGGAACCCTTCTACAGACAATGTGGGTGTAAAAGAATATCAAGTGTTACGTGATGGACAATTGATTCATACTGTACAAGAAACAAAGTTTACTGATCAAAACCTTACAGCTAATAAAGAATATAAATATACTGTAAAGGCTGTAGATGCGGCTGGAAATATCTCGGTTCCAAGCAACATCCTTACAGTAACAACAAAGAGTCAAAATGTAACGTATGAAAAATGGGATCCCAAAAAGGCATATACAAAAGGAGATAAAGTAGAGTATCAAGGGAAATTTTATGAAGCGGTTCAAAGCTATCAAGGAAATGGAGATCCTACTTGGATATTTGCCTTGTCTTTATGGCAACCATTTAAACTAATATAAAAATCTTTTACTTAAATTTTATATATTCGTTAGTGGTCGCAAAAATATGTTTAGATTTTAGCAGAAGATTTCAAAATTGTAAGGGGAAAACTTAAAATCTATATTTAAAGTAAATGGTAGTAAAAATACCAAATCTGAATTTTATTAAGAAAGTGTACTAAAAAACTTGATTATATCAAGGGGGATATAGATTTATCACTGAGAGAAAAAAGCCCTGCACACAGGGCATCTAAAAAGATACCTTAGCAATAACGACAATTAGGGAGAAGTATTAACTAAGGTATCTGGGTGGATGGTTGCATAGTAAATATGCAATTTTGAGCATTGTTGAATGTATTGGGATATTCAACAAGTTCAGAGTAACACAAACTTTCTGTTAATTCAGCTGGTAAATTTGTCCGAAAATACGGATCTATAAATCCACTTTTTACCTCTAGTGTGGATTTATAGATCCTAACAAACGTGTGATTCGAATTTAAAGTAATACCTTTAGAGACTTTTACTGGTCTATTATGAAAATTATACGATTTAGGGAAGTTCCTGAGCATATCGTTAAGACTAGACCACAGGATATATATAATACTTAAATCATGAGAATCGACAATATCTATGCATATCTTGTCATAACAACAAGACTTTTTGTAACTCTTTATTAATTAGGGGAGAGGTCATGTTTGATGAGAATGATAATCTGATTAGGAGGAATAGAGGTGGAACTAACTAAATTGGAAAAGGTAATTGTTATTAGTACATTTGTTCAAGGGTTAGGTGAAGAATTCCTGGAAAATAGCAAGGAAAACCATTCTTTAAAACAACTACTTAGGGAGATAGAAAAGGTGTTTAATGATTCAACACCGGATCAAATGCGAGAAGCAGCTGAAAGTGTATTAGAAAAATTCATTTATGATTTAATAAAAGAAAACAATCTTTCACTACTAAAAAATTAATTAAGACTTAGTGCGAGAACGAGAGGGCAGTAAGGAAATGCCTATAAGGAATCGTTACCGTATCCCTATAAAAATTAATATCAAGCTTGCATAAGGAATGATATATAAAGAGTTTATTCTCTTTATATATGCCAAAAGTCAGTTACTTGTTTTCGAGAATCATGTTTTCTAACAATCTTCATTATTTTTTGCATTGTATTTGGTGATGGTACATAATCCTTGTCATTACACAGTTGGCCTAATGTATTTCTGTTTACTTTACTAGCTTTAGAAAAATCCTGAATTGAGTAATCGTAGCTAGCTAAAAATTTAGCTAGCTTTGTTCTATGTCTCCCAATACCTCTACCCCACACGCTAATCTCCTCCATAATCTTTTTTAATCATCCTTGTCCAAAATGCAAAAAACTATACGCAATTGCACAGAAAAATTTGCATATTGTACAAGCTATTCACAATAAGATGTATCAAGGTTGCTACCAAAGTAGCTATCAAGGTAACTCTATCAAACTTCTAAGTTTGTAAGCCCATGTATTATCAACATTCAAAATTCTGTTTATAAAGGGGAAATTTATATGTTAACTACATTTATCTCTTTAGGAGCTTTAGGATTAACGACAATTGGAGGGGCGCTGTTAGAAAAGCATCTTGTTAAAAACGATCATGTTGCAGCAGCAAAACTTGTAAGCGATGGAATATATCATGGAATAAGGATAGGTGGAGTTTGTTTCATTGGTTATGTATTCATTCAAATTGTGGTGATGTTTTAAGGAGGAAATTACATGGGGATTTTAAAGAATTGGCTTCATAAACAAACTTTGAAGAATCGACTTATAGAGGTGTTTGTAAAAGCAGGTTTATATGTAGATCATCAAACACGAGGTGGGAAAGTACCCATTTACCCGAAGATACATGACATTTCTTCCTCGAAAGAAAAGGTTCGATACATATTTACCATTCCAAACGGATTAGATCCGAAAACCGTTGAAAAGAAGTGGTTTTGCTTTCAACAAATATTAGGCCGTAATGTAGCAATTGAAGGTGATATTAAAAGATTTGTACTTAATGTGTTTCATTCGGATGCTGGGCTACAAGCATACAATTACAGTTATAACAAGTGGCAGCCATTACTTATACAACATCATCTTCCTGTAATTGTAGGGCGTGATCAATTTGGAAATATGATTACGTATGACATGATTGCTTCAAACACGCCGCATCTTCTAATTGCGGGAGAGACAGGGAGCGGAAAAAGTAGTATGGTACGTGTTGTACTGTCCACACTCATTCAATATATGTCTCCTGATAAATTACATTTGTACCTAGGCGATTTGAAGAATTCCGAATTTCATTTCTTGCGAAGGGTGAAACACGTAAAAGAGGTTTGTATGGAAGAAATCGAAATGAAGATTATGCTGCAGAAAGTGTGGAAGGAAATACGCGAACGTAGAAAATTGATGGAAGAGTATGAAGTAGATCATATTGACGAATACAACAAATTAAATCCTGATAATCAGAAACCATATATCTTACTTGCTATCGACGAAGTGGTCATGTTGCAAGATGAAAAAGAATGTATGTCTATAGTTGAAAAAATATCGGCAGTCGGAAGGGCACTTGGAGTTTTTTTAATGTTAAGTATGCAACGTCCTGATGCAAAAGTGTTGGATGGTAAGTTAAAGCTCAATATGACGGTTAGAATGGGCTTTAAATGTGATAGTACAATTAACAGTAATATTATGGGTACTCCTGGTTCAGAACGCTTGGAGCAATCTGGCCAAATGATATTAAAGTTAAATGGATTAAAGAAAGTACAATCTCCTTATTTAGAATTAAGTAAAGCCAAGAAGATAGTTGAACCTTATCGCGTTCCGAAAGAGAATATAAAGTTGCAAAACCTACCACAAGAAGAAAATCAATTATTCGGGGTGTTAGATTATGAGGAATAGAGACAAAGCCATACTAAACAATTTGAAGCGTTTTAGATGTATGTCTCGTGATGACATTATTGATTTGCATTTTCAAGGATTAAAGAACGCGGTTACATGCTGTAATACGGTGATGAAGCGATTAAGAAGAGATGGTCATGTAGATGCCAATATCTCGCAACAGCCATACATTTACTTCCCTCAATCCAGCACACTTCGCAAAACTAGCCAAAAGATTCCCCACTTTCTAGGCATATTAGATGTGTATAAACAGCTTATCTATTATGAAAAACCTAAACTGTTTAAAGTGGAGCCAAAGTACGGTAAAGAATTCATGGAACCGGATGCATTTACAATTTGGCGTAGATCTCCATTTTTTATTGAAGTCCAAAGGTCAGTTTACAGCAAAAAAGTTATGCAAGATAAAATAAATAGGTATGAATTATACTTCCACAGTCAGGAATGGCATAACGAATCTTGGCAGCCAAAAGAATCTAAATTCTTTCCATCAATACTTATAATTACTGAAAAGTATTATAATATCAGCTCTTTTAGCCTACGTATTTTTCAAGCTTCTTCAATTAGTAATTTCTTGAATAGCCTTGCTGTAAAAGCACAGTAATAGTCCCTAATCAGGGATTTTTTTCTCTAAAGAGGTTTCTTAATTTAAATCTACGTTTATGAGGTCATCATTGACTGAATTAGTTCATCCAATTTAAAAGTTTTTGTAGGAATAGAAGTATTTATCGAAATCTATTTATTAACGGTTCGCCTCTCATCAATAACATATGATAATTAATATAAATCAGTATCTTTTATTTGATAGAATCACTTGATTAGGCGTTCTTAAGTAGTGTTTGTTAACCTTTAAGGAACATAGTTACTTTCAGCGCATCGTCTCTTTAGTCATCGAATCAATTCCACATACCTTTGGAAGGAGGAATATTACCTGGGATTTCGAAAAATGTTTACATATCCTTATAACAATAATTGATATCGAATGTTTTCTACCTTAAAACTAGTTAGGCGATAAAAATAACATGAATGGACATAATAAGTTTGGTAAATTCATGTATTACTTTTTTAATCACAGGTATTATATTGCTTATAAAAGGATGTGTGAGAAGTGAGAATTGGAGTAGTTAAAGAGATAAAAAAGGGAGAAGCACGTGTAGGAATGACCCCTGATAATGTTCGAAAGCTAGTTGAAGAAGGGCATCAAATCTTAGTAGAAAAAGATGCAGGTATTGGATCAGGATATACAAATGATGAATATACAGGCGCAGGTGCAAATTTAGTAGCACAAGGAGAAGCTTGGGAAGTCGACATGGTAGTTAAAGTAAAAGAACCATTACCTGAAGAATATCGTTACTTTAAAAAGGATCTTATAATCTGGGGTTTTTTACATTTGGCTGCGTCGAAAGAGTGTGTAGAAGCAATGAGAGATGCTGGTACTACTGCAATTGCAGGAGAAACAATTAGCGAAGATGGTGTTTTGACATTATTAAAGCCAATGAGTGCAATTGCTGGCCGTCGTGCTGTATTTATGGGAGCATATTATTTAGAAAAACAACATCAAGGGGAAGGGATTTTATTATCAGGTATTGAGGGAATCCTAGCCGGAAATGTAGTTATTTTAGGTGGAGGAAATGCTGCAATTAATGCATGTGATATGGCAATTGGAATTGGGTGTAGTGTTACAATCCTAGAGGTTAATCAAGAAAGAATTGCATATTTAAGAAAGCAATACGCAACAGAAGA
>NZ_JASNGE010000042.1:0-31447 GCF_030164735.1 Bacillus sp. RB3 | reverse complement strand
CCTGTGCAATACAGAGTTCAATCCTTAGTAGCTGCTTAATATATTTGTCTAATTTTTTGGGTTCAGTTCATACTGGCAGTCCTTTTTTGGTAGTTTTAGAAATTAAATTATAACATATTAATATACAAATTATAAATATACTTTTACAAAAGATACTATAAGTTTTTTATAATTCTTGATTTCTCAATTTCCATTGCATACTGAATTTTCCTGTAAGTATTAATAACTACCATTAAAATTATCAATCCACTAGATTATTAGAAAAAACTGGTTATCTACATAATTGTTTGGTAAAATATAGATATAATTTAAGAGGGTAAAGTTAATATAGATCAACTAAGTAATGCTAAGAAAATGTTTTATTGCATAAAAAAAGGCTCCATTGCTGGAGCACTCAAAATAAACAAACGAATTAAAACAAGAAACAGACAATTTAACTATATAGATAAAACATAAATAAATCTATATATATGTAAAAATGCATATAAAAACTCTATTTATTGATGCTATAATAGGTTTACTCGATGATTGTTATATTTTTTTATGGTTTTTAAGCAATAAATACCTTCTTAACACCAAGTGTACAAGAAAAGAAGACATCTTAAGTGATGTCTTCTTTTCTTGTATAATAACAACACAATAAAATTAAGATGGTTCAAGTGGGAGGAGATCGCATTAGTAGAAGATTCTTCCAAATAGAAGGAAGCAATGGTGGTAAAAAAGGCGTCTTTGAGTGGATTGTTGAACCAAATGGAAATGTAAGTCATAGAAGATTTATTGAAAATGGTACTGTTACAGGGAAACCAAATCAAGTTCCAAAAAAGTAAAAGGAGAATTATATGGATTTAATAGATTTTAAGAACAAAGGTCTTAAGTATGATTGGAAAACTATTTATACCGGTGTAAATAAAAAATATTTCGAACCGAATGTCATTTCTGATTATGCGGTGGAACTAATGGAAGCCGGTGATGATGAAGCTTTTGTTAATGAACTAGCTTGGGGAATAGATTCTAGTGATTTAGATAAAATTTTGTTTGAAATTAAAGATTTCCACTTTCCTAATCTAGAAGAAAATAGTGAAGAATTACAGAATGAGATAAGTAAACTCAGATTCGTTTACTTATCTAAGTTAAAAGAAAAGATTACTGATGAGGATGAACTATTAAATAGAATTGCAGAGTTTTATGATAGACATGATTATCCTGAAGATATGACAAGTTTTATTACTTATATGCCCCAAGATACCCCAACTACGAAGGAAGATTTGTTAAATAGGTTTTATAAATTTTTGGATTCAGAGAAAAAATTTATTGAATAGCTACTTTGCTAGATTCTGAGGGCAAGAAATGAATTTTTTGAAGAACAAGCCTTCTTTAAGATTGAATATTTCAATGAACCATGTTATCTAGCTTGGAGTAAGTGAAGAGAAAGTTACATATGGAGAATGATCAACAAAAGAGACCTAACATTTGCGGTCTCTTTTGTTGATTTAAATTAAAAAGTATCATTTAAGTGGATGCCCTTTTATACCTCTTACTTTACATACAAATAGGCTTCAATTGCTGATACATAGTATCTTTTATCCTTGCTGTTATGTACTTTGTATTGTGGTGCTCCATTCACAGTTACCTTTACATCAATGGTAAATCCTAATTTTACCTCTAAAGCACCAACAACATCTTTACCCTGCCAAGAAAGAGATTCATCGAGTTCAGATTAACGAAAAACATAGAATACATAATTTTAACTAGATTTATTATTAACTAAATTATCCCCACCACCAAGCTCTGCCTCAATCTGCGAAGTTTTCGATGACTCATCCATACGCCAATACGTAATAAAGCTGATCGCGATACATCCAGCTACGTAGAAGTAGAAGAGTGATTCCATTCCGATACTCTTTAGCCATAATGCGATGAACTCAGCTGTTCCGCCGAATATCGCAACTGTTAGAGCATATGGTAAACCTACGCCGAGTGCGCGAATTTCAGTTGGGAAGAGTTCGGCTTTTACAATTGCGTTAATGGATGTGTAACCAGTAACGATAATGAGACCGACCATCATGAGTAAAAATGCTACGATTGGTTCTGTCGTTTTTTCCATGAAGAAGAAGATCGGTGCTGTTAGTAATGTTCCGAGAATACCGAATGCCATTAATAGTGGGCGGCGTCCAATTTTATCGGATAATAGCCCTGCAATTGGCTGAAGTACGACGAATATAAGTAGTGCGACAAAGTTAATCCAGCTTACAACTTCTTTCGGAAGGCCGACTGTGTTTACCATGAACTTTTGTAAATATGTTGTGTACGTATAGAATGCGACAGTGCCTCCTAATGTTAGGCCGACTACTGTTAATACTGCTTTCGGATGTTTCATAAGAGCGCGAATGGTTCCTGCGCTTTCACGTTTTTGTGATTTTATGTTTGAGAACTGCTCCGACTCATCCATCGTGCGGCGAAGCCATAATACAGCTACTGCGCCCATCGCTCCAATAATGAACGGAATGCGCCAGCCCCAAGCTTTCATATCGGGTTCGCTTAGCAATTGCTGAAGAACAATTTGAACGCCTAACGCAACCATTTGCCCAGCAACGAGCGTTACATATTGGAAACTTGAATAAAAGCCGCGGCGACCACTACTAGCCATTTCAGATAAATATGTGGCAGAAGTTCCGTACTCTCCGCCAAGTGATAATCCTTGTAGTAAACGGGCAAGAACTAAAATAATTGGTGCCATAATACCGATACTTTCGTAACTAGGTGTACAGGCGATAATTAAAGAACCACCGGCCATAACCGTAATGGAAAGTGTTAATGCTGCCCGGCGTCCGTGCCGATCTGCATAGCGTCCCATTAATAAACTTCCGATAGGGCGCATTAAAAACCCAACTGCGAAAATAGCTGCTGTGTTGAGTAACTGACTCGTTGGATCTCCTTTAGGAAAGAACTCTGCTGAGAAGTAAACAGCGAAAGCAGAGTAAACGTACCAATCGTACCATTCAATTAAATTGCCGACAGAACCTTTGAAAATATTGCCGGCGACTCGATTAGATTTTGCTTGAGCCATAATAATTCCTCCTCTTGCTTATAAATAAAATGATAATTATGAAAGCGTGTTCATTATAGTTGAATTGTACTGTCTGTAGAATAAAATCTCAATATTATGACAATTTTATTCTTTTTGTACTTTATGTACATGGTGAGTTTTAATAGTTGCTTCCTTATTCGTTTTGTCATAATAATAGAAAAAGGAGATTGATAGTTTAGAATATTTTATCAAAGGATATGAAGAATGAAGAAATCACGCAAAGTGTCATTGCAAACGAAAATAGTAAGCTTAATTATTACGTTAATTTTATTTGTTGTTCTCCTATTAGCAGGAATATTTGTTTACATTCAGTCCGTTGATACGAAGCGCCAAGTGGAGCAGCTAGCACTACAAACAGCTAAATCTCTTTCTTTTATGCCAGCTATAAAAGATGCTTTTCAAAATAATGAGCATAAAAGTACGATCCAATCCATTGCGGAACAAGTTCGTGAGCAAGCTGGTGCAGATTATGTCATTATAGAAGATCGTTTTGGGGTGGTGTATTCCCATTCTAATTCGGAGTTAATTGGCACAAAGAGTAACAATCCATATAACTATGAAGCACTTACTTTTGGAGGATACTATACGCTCGAAGGAAATGGGGAAAGTGGTCCGGCTTTAATGGCAAAGGCACCCATTATTGTTCATAACGGAGACTACGATCAAGTCGTAGGTGTTGTGACAGTAGAGTTTTTAATAAAAGGTATCGAATCTAACATACTGAGCAGAACGAAAGAAATTATACTCTTTTCCTTAGCTGTATTACTAGCCGGCATTGTTGGTGGCATTCTTTTAGCACGTAGCATTCGAAAAGATACACTCGGTTTGGAACCGAATGAAATCGCGGCGTTATATCGGGAACGAAGTGCGATACTACTATCTATAAAAGAAGGGATTATCGCTATTGATCAAAACGGTTTTATTACGATGATGAATACGTCGGCAGAAGAAATGCTACATGTAAATGATGATTATATGCAGCGGCACATTTCAAAAGTTTTACCAGAATTTAATATGGAAAGAGTGCTAGAAAACGATCAAGAAATCGCATTTCAAGATAAAGTGTTTATTTTAAATAGGACGCCGATACTCGAAAATAATAGTACGGTAGGCGTTGTATGTAGTTTTAGAGATAAAACAGAATTGCAAAACCTTGTTAATACAATATCTGAGGTAAGAAAGTATTCTGAGGACTTACGCGCTCAAACACATGAATTTACAAATAAACTTTTCGTTTTATCAGGATTACTTCAGTTAGGACATTACAAAGAAGCAATTGAATTTATCCAGCAAGAATCTAATATTCATCAAAGCCAAAATCATATTTTATTCCATCAAATTCACGATGCGAAAGTACAAGCTATTTTATTAGGAAAACTCGCAACAGCGTCTGAAAAGAAAATCGATTTTCATATTGAAGGAGATAGCACGCTTCATCCGTTACCAGACCATATAAAGGTTTCGCATCTTATTACGATTCTTGGAAACATAATCGACAATGCATTTGATGCGGTGAATGAACGAGAGGAAAAGAGTGTTTCCTTCTTTGTTACGGATATTGGACACGATATTGTGTTTGAAGTGATAGATAGTGGAGTAGGGATACCAGTTGAAAAAATCACGACCATTTTTCAAAAAGGATTTTCAACGAAAGGAAATGATCGTGGTTACGGACTAGCAAACGTGAAAGAAATGGTAGATCTGCTAGGGGGAACAATTGAAATTCAAAACGAGAAAAATGGGGGAGCTATTTTTACAATTTACCTTCCGAAAACATTGAAAGAAAGTATATGACAAACAGGGGGATGGGTATATGTTGAAGGTTGCAATTGCAGAAGATGATTTCCGCGTCGCGCAAGTTCAGGAAGAGTTTTTATTAAAAATAAAGGATGTAAAAGTGAGCGGAAAAGCATTGAACGCGAAAGAAACGATAGAACTACTACAAAAGGAAGAAATCGATTTACTTCTATTAGATAATTACTTACCAGATGGAATTGGAACCGACTTATTGCCGAAAATCCACGCTGATTTTCCAAACGTTGACGTCATTATGGTTACTGCGGCGAATGAAAACCATATGTTAGAAAAAGCAATTCGAAACGGCGTAAGCAACTATCTTATAAAACCGGTCACGTTAGAAAAATTCGTTCGAACAATTGAAGACTATAAAAGAAAGAAGCAACTATTACATAGTAACAATGAAGTGAATCAAGCACTCATCGATAACTTCTTCGGTACTTCGCAAACACAAGACATAAAAAACTTACCGACAGGTGTGGATCCGTTAACGCTGCAAAAAGTGAAAGGAATTATAAAAGGATTCGAAGGGGGCATTACAATAGAAGAAATGGGAGAACAAATGGGTGCCTCCAGAACAACTGCAAGAAGATATTTAGAATACTTAGTAGCGACCGGCGAATGCACAGTAGAGTACACATACGGCATTATCGGACGACCAGAACGAAAATATCGCATAGGACGAGGGCTATGAAAAAACGATTATTACTATGTATATGGATCATGACAGGAGTAATAGCTGGTTGTTCCTCGGAAAAACCCCATACGAATAAAGTGAACATCGACAAAGTAGAAATTGTTGCTCCAAACGTTCAAGGAGCAGGATGGGACTTAACAGCACGGGCGATGAAAAAAACGCTAACAGAAGAAAAAATCTTCACAAAACCAATCACAGTCACAAACAAAGTAGGTGGCAGCGGTGATGTCGGATGGAAATATACGAAACAAAAAGGCGGTCACGTACTGGCGATTAACTCAAGCTTACTCATAACGAACAACCTACTAGGCCACAGTAAACTAACATATAAAGACTTCACGCCGCTTGCAACACTCGCATCGGACTGGGAAGTTGTTGTCGTATCAAAAGAATCAAACATAGAAAATGCAAATCAACTAATGGAACAACTAAAACAAGACAAGAAAAACTTCAAAATCGGCGTTGCCCCCGGCCTAGGAAACGACGATCACCTATCCTTCGTACAAGTAAGCAAAGCCTTCGGCATAAACCCAGCCGAACTACAATTCTTCGTCTACGAAAACAAAGAAAAAATCATAAACGCCCTAACGAACAAACAAATCAGCGCCGCAACCATGACCCTATCCGAAGCCGAAAAACAATACAAAACCGGCAAAATAAAAATACTAGCCGTATCCGCACCAAAACGCCTAGACCGACTACCAGAAATCCCAACATGGAAAGAACAAGGAATCAACGTCATCTTCCAGCACTGGAAAGGGATTATGGGCCCGAAAGATATGACAGAGGAAGAGGTTGCTTATTGGAATGGTGTTATTAAGAGGATGGTGGAGAGTGAGAGTTGGAAGGGGATTTTGAGGGAGAGGGGTTGGGAGAGTTTTTATAAGGATAGTGGGGAGAGTAGGGGGTTTTTGGAGGAGTGTCATTTTAGGTATGAGGAAATGGTGAAAAAAGAGGCTTAAGAGGGAAGTATTCAATCAGGCTTTATTTTTGTAGTTACTTCTATATAATATAAAAGAGATGAGAGTGTTAGGCTAATTGTATTAAAAGGGCTAGATAGGGATAGATAAAATCTAGCTTACTGATTAAAAATATATTAGTCGTTAAAAGATATAAAAGGCATTTTTCAGTCTATAAAGTGTGGAAACATAAAGTATAGAGTTTCTGTGAGATTTAAGGAGGACATAATGAAGAAAAATATTTATGTTGTTGGAGCAGTAATTGTTCAAGATGAGAAAATTTTATGTGCACAAAGAGGACCATCTAAATCGCTACCTCTTATGTGGGAATTTCCAGGTGGGAAAATAGAAGAGGGAGAAACACCTCAAGAGGCGTTAAAGCGTGAAATTGATGAAGAAATGCATTGTAGCGTGCAGATTGGTGAGCAAATTGATTATACAGCCTATGAGTATGATTTTGGTATTGTTCATTTGAAAACTTTCTATTGTAAACTTGTTGAAGGAAGTCCGGTTCTAACTGAGCACGTAGCAATTAAATGGTTATATCCGAATGAACTAGCAGCTTTAGAGTGGGCACCTGCGGATATCCCGACTATTGAGAAATTATCAAAAGAATCGATTGTAAAGTAATTTGAAAAAAACTATTCGTTTTATACGGATAGTTTTTTATATTTGTAATAAATTTGCACTTTAAATCAGTGAGTAATACAATTAATATAAAAAATTGTCATAAATGGTGATCATATGGAGAATTTTATTCAAAAATTAGAGGGGTCTTTATATAAAGGGTTTATTGATCAAAAACATAATCATCCTGGAATATATAAGCCGAAATTATTAGTAAACAATACGAAAAAAAATGAAAATGTTTTAAGCTCATTATTGGAGGAGCTAGAAAATAGTACATCTTTTATTTTCTCAGTAGCTTTTATTACAGAAAGCGGGCTAGCGACTTTAAAATCACATTTCCTTGATCTTAAACAAAAAGGGGTTAAAGGACGTATATTAACATCTACATTCTTAAACTTTAATACACCAAAAGTGTTTAGAGAGTTAATGAAACTTGAAAATGTAGAAGTAAGATTAACAAATTTATCTGGTTTTCATTCAAAGGGATACATATTTGATAACAAAACACATTGTTCATTAATTGTCGGTAGTTCAAATCTGACTGCACATGCTTTGAAGGTAAACTATGAATGGAACGTTAAGTTAACATCGCATGAAGATGGAGAGATTGTTCAGCATTTCAAAAACCAATTTGAAGAAGTTTGGGAGCATTCTCAAGTATTAACCGAAGAGTTGATTGCAAATTACGAAACAATATATGAGCAAGCTGCAGAAAATAAGTTACTAGATCGAGTTATAGAATTACCTGGTCAATATCATAATTCAATTGAAGAAGCTTTGAAAATTACCCCAAATAAAATGCAACAAGCTGCGTTAAAAGAAATACAAGCTATTCGAGACGCTGGAAAAGCAAAAGGCTTAGTTATTTCCGCAACAGGAACGGGTAAGACATATCTTTCAGCATTTGATGTCAGAAATTTTGCGCCTAAACGGATGTTATTTATTGTTCACCGAGAGCAAATATTAAATAAAGCGAAATCAGATTTTCAAAAAGTTCTTGGTGGAGCCGATGAGGATTTTGGAATTTTATCAGGATCAAATAAGCAAATGAATGCTAAATATTTATTTGCGACAATCCAGACTATTTCAAAGGAAGAAAATTTACATCAATTTGATCCTGGGCTATTTGATTATATTTTAATAGATGAAGTTCATAAAGCTGGTGCTAGTTCTTATCATAGAGTTATTGATTATTTTAAACCGAAATTTTTAATGGGAATGACTGCTACGCCTGAACGTACAGACAATTTTAATATTTATGAGCTATTTGATTACAATATTGCTTATGAAATTCGATTGCAAGAAGCACTTGAAGAAGATATGCTTTGTCCTTTTCATTATTTTGGAGTAACTGATTTTGAATATAATGGTAAAAAGATAGATGACACTACTGCTTTATCTAAACTTGTTACGGAAGAGCGAGTGGATCATGTAGTTGAAAAAGTAAAATACTATGGTTATTCTGGTGAGAAAGTAACAGGATTAATGTTTTGCAGCCGAAAAGATGAGGCAGAACAATTATCATATGCCTTAAATAATAGAGGTTTTCGCACATTTGCATTAACCGGCGATCATTCCCAAGAGGAAAGAGAACTGCGGGTGAATCAATTAGAAAATGGCATACTGGATTATATTTTAACAGTAGATATTTTTAATGAAGGAATTGATATTCCAAGTGTTAATCAAGTTGTCATGTTAAGACAAACTCAATCAAGTATTATCTTTATACAGCAACTGGGGCGTGGACTTCGAAAACACGATTCGAAAGATTTTGTTACGATTATTGATTTTATTGGAAACTATAAAAATAACTATTTAATTCCGATTGCCCTTTCAGGAGATAGATCACAAAATAAAGATAATATACGTAGATATACAAATGACACGAGTTATATTAAAGGTATTTCAACAGTTAACTTTGAAGAGATAGCGAAAAAGCAGATCTTTAGAGCGATTAATAATAGCAATTTAACAGCTATGAAAGTATTGAAGGAAGCTTTTGCTGAGTTGAAAAATAGAATAGGAAGAACTCCATATCTATATGACTTTATAGTAAACCACTCTATTGATCCAGTTGTACTTGCAGAAGGATATGCGAACTATCATCAGTTCTTATTGAAAATGAAAGAAGATGTCCCTGCATTAACAGAGTACGAAAATAAAGTTTTAACGATGTTTTCATTGGAAGTATTGAATGGAAAACGTAAAAACGAAATCGTTTTGTTAGACTTATTATTAAAGCAAGAAAAAGTTGATAAGGATGAGTATATAAAACAACTTGAAGAATCTAATTGCCTAACAGATGATGCTACGATTACTTCTGTGCAGCGGGTGTTTGAGTTATCGTTTTTCACACAGAATAACCAGAAAAAATATGGTGAAAAGCCAATTCTCGCGTTACAAGAAGATAATAAGTACATGTTTAATGATCTAATCCGAGAAAGTTTAGAACAGAATGAATACTTCAAGTACATGGTAATGGACATCATTAAAAGTGCGAAAGAAAAGAACAAAAACTATGAGTGTGATAGTAACCTTACTATATATAAAAAATACTCAAGAAAAGATGCATGTAAACTTTTAAATTGGCACATTGATGAGACTTCAACTATGTATGGCTATAAAACCAAATACGGTACTTGCCCAATATTTGTCACATATCATAAAAACGATGAGGTAGAATCGAGTGTGAATTATGGTGATGAATTCCTTAATCAAGATGTTCTTAAATGGTATACAAGAAGTAATAGAACATTAAAATCAAAGGAAGTTCAAACAATTATTGATGCTAAACAAAATAATATTGATGTCCATATTTTTGTGAAAAAAGATGATGACGAGGGAAGCGACTTTTACTATTTAGGAAAAGCGAAACCTGATAAAGCAAGTGTAGAACAAACTGAAATGCAAGATAAAAATGGAAAAGAATTGCCGGTCGTTACGATGAATATGATTATGGAGAAATCGGTTGATAATAAGCTTTATGATTATTTAAAAGATAGTAATGTTTTGTAGGTAGATTAAAAGTTCAATAATATTATTACTTTACAATAATAAAAAGAAGTTTAAGTTTTTAAAGTAATATCTATATGCAAGATAAGGCTGTATCAAACTAACATCAGAGAATGTTTTAGATATGGCCTTATTTATTGAATTATAATATATTGTTTAAATAGTTATTGTATGCAAATAGAAAGAAAAGTACTAAATCTTGTATAATATAATCAAAAAGTTACAATATTAGCCATGGAGGAATTCAAATGCCAACCTACAACAAATTAGTAAGAGATCGCATACCAGAAATTATCGAGAATAATGGAAGAACATTCATAACTAGAATACTAGATGAAAAAGAATATATAGAAGAAGTGAGTAAGAAAACACAAGAGGAGTTAGCTGAGTATTTAGAGGCTGAAAGTAAAGAACATAAAGTAGAAGAATTAGCTGATTTATTAGAGCTAGTGAATGCATTAGCACAATATGAAGGTGTAACGTTAGAGGCTGTTGAGCAGGTGCGTAAACAGAAGGCTGAAAAACGTGGTGGTTTTCAGGAGAGAATTTTTTTAGTTGAGGTACATGATGACTAATGTACAGCTCGTTACGAATAATTTGATCCATAAGCTAGAGCGCTATATGGATGATGCAAAATCAATATATATTTTAACTTCGTTTGTTATGAAATCGGGGGTAGATGTCTTAGCCCCTCTTTTGCGAAAAGCAGCCGAAAAGAATGTAGATATTAAGGTTTGTACAGGAGATTATTTGTATATTACGCAACCAGATGCTTTAGAGAAATTGTATAAAATTCATCCTGATATTGAGATTCGACTGTGGAGGAGTGCTGGGAAATCATTTCATCCGAAGGCTTATTTAGTTGAGCGTGAGAGCGACGGAGTTATGATTGTTGGTTCTTCTAACATGTCTCGTTCCGCGTTAACAAGTGGCGTGGAATGGAGCTTGCTTGTGAAAGAGAGTGTTGGAGAGGAAGCTTTTTCGGAGGCGATTGATCAATTTTTACATATTCATATGAATGAAGCAACTCAGCCTATCAATATAGAAACAATTAAACAATATCGTAAAGAGTATGAAGAATTTCATACAACTCATTCGAGTTTAGTCCGAACTTGGACAAAGCAAGAAGAGATTGAAATGATGATTCCCTCGGGACAAGAGGATTATACTGCGAGATCAGGAGTAGAAAGTGAATTAGAAGAATCAGCTATATATGAAACAAAGATTGCACCACGCTTTGCACAATTACCTGCATTGGAACAATTAGAGGATGTACTGGAAGAAGGATACAACAAAGCGATGGTTGTTATGGCAACAGGACTTGGTAAGACTTATTTAGCTGCTTTTTTTGCAAAACGTTTTAAGCGAGTTTTATTTATTGCGCATTTAGAAGAAATATTAAATCAAGCAGAAAAATCTTTTCTACGTGTAATCGATAATAAGACTACGGGGATTTATAATGGAAAGAAAAAGGAAGGCGAGAAGGATGTTGTTTTTGCATCTATTCAAACGTTGAGTAGAAAGCGTCACTTAGAAAACTTCTCACCTAATGATTTTGACCTTATTATTGTAGACGAGTTCCATCATGCTGCAGCTAACAGTTATAAAAGAGTGCTAGATTATTTTAACCCTAATTTCTTATTGGGAATAACGGCAACACCAGATCGAAATGATTTTCGTGATATTTATTCGATTTGTGATGGGAACGTTGCATATCGAATTGATTTTATGGAGGCGATTCAGCGTGGATGGTTATCTCCTTTTCACTATTATGGAGTACATGATGATACCGATTACTCACAAATACGTTGGATAGGCAATAAGTATGATCGTGAGGAACTTATGCAAATTCAGTTAAGAGAGGAACTTGCCTTAAATATTTTAGAAGCTTGGAAGAAATATAAGAAAACTAGAACAATTGTCTTTTGCTCTAGTATTAGGCAAGCAGTCTTTTTGTCTACATATTTTAATGAGAACGGTTATAGTACAATTTCACTTCATTCGGAAACAAAACATATTTCGAGAGAAGATGCGATTAAACAGCTGGATAATAATGAACTAGATGCTATTTTCACAGTAGATTTATTTAACGAAGGTGTTGATATTCCATCTGTTGATACACTTTTATTTGTTCGCCCAACAGAATCATTAACAATTTTCACGCAACAAATTGGTCGTGGTTTACGATTGCATGAGCATAAGGAGTATTGTGTTGTGATTGATTTAATTGCAAATTATCGAAATGCAGATATAAAAATGCAAATGCTTCGAGTTGATGATGGAAAGACGAAAGGAAATGGTACACAAAATATATTGCCAGATGGATGTACAGTAGAATTTGAATTAGAAGCAAAGCAGTTATTAGATGAATTACTGAAAAAGAAAATGCCGAGAAAAGAAAAATTGCAACATAGCTATCAAACTGTAAAAATGGATCTTGGACGTCGACCTACATATTTAGAATTACATAAACTTGGTATAGAAGAGAGTAAAGAATATCGCCAAGAGTTTAAATCATATGTTGGCTTTTTAGCATGGAATGATGAATTAACAGAACTTGAAAAAACAGTGTTTTTACATTGTGAAGCGTGGTTGCAAGAAGTTGAAAAAACAGGAATGGCAAAAAGCTATAAAATGCTACTATTGTTAGCGATGTTACAACGCGGAAAAGAGGAATGGTACCATCCTATCTCACCACAAGAAGTTGCACCATTCTTCCATCAGTTTTTAATGGAACAAGAATACCGCAAGCAAATCGATTTTAGTGACAAGCAAGCACAACGTATGTGGGAATATGATGAAGAAAAAGTTAGTAAATTAATTGCTACAATGCCAATGACAAAATGGAGTGGTAGCTCGAAAGGTTTACTATCATTTGATGGCAAATTATTTTCTCTAAATATGGATGTTAGAAAAGAAGATGAAGAGATCTTATTTGAATGGACGAAGGAGATATGTGAATATCGTCTTCATACATATTTTGAAAGAAGGACAGCAACGCTGAAATAAGTGTTGCTGTTTTTAAATTAAAATTCCCCTTGCACCTCCCCCAACGTCACCCCCTAACCTAAAGAAGACAAATCAAAAAGGGGGGACCAAACAACTCATGAAAACCACCACAAAAGAAAAAAGAAACACCATCATTATGCTACTACTCTCAGCCGCAATAGGAATCTTTTCGCCACTACTCATGTACATCACACTGGCACGTAAAAATGGAGTGTACAAATACCATTGCCGAAAGGCGTTCAATTTTCATTTGTTAATCTTTCTTCTATTTAATATTAGTTCGGGTATTAGTGATGTTTTGTTTTGGATTGTGTTTGCCTTTGAGGTCGTTCAAGTGATCATTGTTGCGTGGAAAGTAATACGCGAAGAGCCATATCGTTATTTCATTCGAATTCCTTTATTTAAAGAAGATAAGTATGCAGTGGAAGGAGAATAGATGATGAAACAAGAAGTGGAGATAAGGGGAAAGCGAATTTTTATTATGATTGCAGTGTTGTTTATTGCGATTTATATCGTTTTACGAAAAAGAAAGTATGAGTACTTTTATGATGGTATTAGCGAGTATGAAAACCGTTATAGAGAGAATGTTCCTTTTGTATTGCTTGTTGTAGGTTTGTTTCAATATTGTCGGCAGAATGAGATGAGTTTTTCTCATATGCTTCAGTATGTGAGAGAGAAGTTAGCGGAGTAGGTGATGATATGGCGTGGATGATTAGTGAGTTTGCAAGTGTTGGGGATGTTACGGTGCGGACGCTTCGTTATTATGACAAGATTAATTTATTAAAGCCGAGCGATTATACTGAGGGCGGGCATCGGTTATATACGAAAGATGATTTGTATGTGCTGCAGCAAATTCAATCGTTTAAGCATCTTGGTTTTTCGCTTGGTGAGATTCAAAATATTATATTGCAGCGTGATATAGAGACAGAAGAATTTTTAAGGCAAATGCATTTTCAAAGGGAATTGCTTTTGGCAGAGCAAGAAAGAATTGCGAAGGTGCTTTCGCATATGGATGAGATGATGAAGAAGTTTCAAAAGGAAGAACGAGTGGATGTTGCTTTGTTTTCTTCATTTCTGCAAACCTTCATATGGGAGAAAGAAAATAAGGAATGGTTAGAGGAACACTTTTCAAAGGATAGTGTTCGAGCGTTTTATAACAATAAGGATTTAAAAGAAGAATTTGAGCAACGTTTTATGGATGTAATAGGGAAGTTGAAAAACTATAAGGAAGAAGAGAAGGATCCAAGTCATCATGATGTTCAAGTTACCTTGAAGGATTTTTTCAATTTAATAGAAGAGGTAACGAACTATCTTGATACACCTCAAAGTGATATAGAAGATATAATCCAAAAATCAAACCTCCCACTATCCGAATTTCCAACCCTCTTCACAACCGAAGAAGAAAAATATATAAAAGAAGCAATGAAGCAGTTTAACACCTAGTTAAACTGCTTTTCCATTATAATAGAAGAAAAACCAAACGGAGGGAAATCCCATGTCAACCTACAACAAACTAATCCGAAACAAAATTCCACAAATAATAAAATCCAACGGAAAAACACCCACAACAAGAATCCTACCCGAAGATGAATACATAGAGGAACTATGCAAGAAAACACAAGAAGAACTAACAGAATACATCAAAGCAAAAACAAAACCCGATAAACTCGAAGAACTATCCGACCTACTAGAACTAATAAACGCCCTAGCCGAACACGAAGGCGCAACATTAGAAGAAATCAACAACATCCGAAAAAAGAAAGCAGAAGAACGAGGCGGCTTTTCAAATCGAGTCTTTCTAATCGAAGTAACCGATAACTAGCCCCTTATAAGCCCCTTATAAGCCCCTACCAAGTAATAAATCACTAAGAAAAAACACAACAAAAACAAAAACAACAACAAACACCGTAGTAGTAGTAGTCAAAAAAAATTTAAAATAACACGCCAAAAACCCGGCCAGTCTCCCATATATATTATGAAGAGGTTTTTACTTTTGAACGGAGACGGGAGGAATTAGGATGGCGGTGTATCGTAATGTGCAGGTGAATTTTTGGCAGGATGATTTTGTTTTGGATTTGACGCCGGAGGAGCGGTATTTTTATGTGTATTTGTTAACTTGTTCGAAGACGACGCAGTGTGGGATTTTTCCTTTTCCGAAGCGGTTAGCTGAGATGGAGACGGGTTATAATCGGGAGACTGTTGATAAGCTTGTGCAGCGGTTCATTGATTATGGGAAGATTCTTTATGATGCGGATACTCGGGAGTTATTCGTTTTAAATTGGCTTCGTTATAATCCGGTGACGAATACGAATGTGGAGAAGTGTGTGCTTCGTGAGCTGAAGGGTGTGAAGAATAAGGAGTTTATACATATGTTTCTTCAGAAGTGCGTAGAGGAAGAGCGGAATGTTCCGATGCTTTTAGCGCATTTCGGTATGCCTGATGATTTGACTGTGGATGATGTTGAGCTGATTTGTGAGGAGACAGAGGAAGAAGAAGAGGTTGTAGAGGAAGAAACGGGAAGTCGTGTGTTTTCTTTTTATGAGCAACATTTCGGTAGTTTGTCTCCTTTTGCGATGGAGGAACTGAGTGCGTGGATGGAAGATTTGTCAGAGGAGCTTGTGCTGAAGGCGCTTCAAATTGCGTTTGAGAATAATAAGCGGACGATTGCTTATGTGAAGGGGATTTTACGCGATTGGCATGGGAAGGGATTTACGAAAGTGTGTGAGGTTGAGACAGATACGGCTAAGTTTAGAAAGAAGGAGTCGTCTGTTAGTACGGGGGAGGCGGAGGAGTTTTTGGCGAGGTGTGAGGAGTGGGAGAAGAATGCGCCGTCTGAGGAAGAGTTGCAGCGCTTTTTAGCTGAGCGCGGGTGGCGGCCATGAGTATTCAAAATGTGGAGGCGGAAAAGACGGTGTTAGGTTCTCTATTGCTTGCTGGAGAGCTTATTAAGGAGTGCCGTTTGACGGAGCAGTATTTTTCGATGCCGGTGCATAAGTCTATATTTCAGTTAATGCGAAAGATGGAAGGAGAGGGGCAACCGATTGATCTTGTGACTTTCACTTCTAGGTTGGACCCGAATTTTTTGAAGGGGATCGGGGGAATGGAGTATTTTATAGGGCTAATGGATGGTGTGCCTACTACTAGCAACTTCTCATATTATGAGGGGCTTGTTCGAGGCGCGTGGAAAATGTATCAGGCTGGTGTTCTTGGGCACAAGATGGGAGAGCGTCTTATTGCGGAGAAGAGTGAGAAAGTTATCGGTGAGACGATTACGGCGCTTTGTGAGTTAGAGGAGAAAGACTCTGTATGTGAATTTGATTTGAAGGATGCGTTAGTTGATTTGTATGAGGAGCTTCATCAAGATGTGAAGGAGATTACTGGTATTGAGACTGGTTATACATCGTTAAATAAAATGACGTGCGGATTGCAGGAAGGTGATTTTGTCGTCCTTGGTGCGCGTCCTTCTATGGGGAAGACTGCGTTTGCGCTAAATGTTGGACTACATGCGGCGAAGTCTGGAGCGGCGGTGGGATTGTTTTCGTTAGAGATGAGTAGTAAGCAATTATTGAAAAGGATGGCTTCTTGCGTAGGCGAAGTGTCAGGAGGTAGGCTGAAAAATCCGAAGCATCGTTTTGCGATGGAAGATTGGGAGAAGGTAAGTAAGGCGTTTGCGGAGATTGGTGAGTTGCCATTTGAGATTTATGACAATGCAGGCGTTACGGTGCAAGATATTTGGATGCAAACTCGTAAGTTAAAGAGGAAGCACGGTGATAAAAAGATTTTAATTATTGTAGATTATTTGCAGCTTATTACGGGCGATCCGAAGCATAAGGGCAATCGATTTCAAGAGATTAGTGAGATTTCTCGTAAGCTTAAGGTATTAGCGCGTGAATTAAATGTTTGTGTAGTAGCACTGTCACAGTTATCTCGTTCTGTAGAGTCACGGCAAGATAAGCGTCCTCTTTTATCTGATTTAAGAGAGACCGGACAAATTGAGCAAGATGCGGATGTCATTATGCTTATGTACCGCGAAGATTATTACGATAAGGAAACGAAGCAGAAAGAGATGACGGAGATTCATGTGGCGAAGCATCGGAATGGGCCTGTGGGGAGTTTTAAATTGAGATTTTTGAAGGAGTTTGGGCGGTTTGTGGAGGGGAAATAGTAAAAAGGCTGGAGCATCACTTTGCAAATAAAATAAAGCATAAGTGTTCTATTTCAGTCACTTATGCTTTATTTTTTGATTCTTTCAATATCCTTCTCATTTCCCCATAAAGAAAGATTTTCTCTCTGCAGTAATCCATTGCTGCAAGTCATCTTGGCTACGTCGGACAAGTCGATTGACTAAAACATCATGCCATACATAATCCTCTAATAAGTATATATGAACGGGGTCATCTGTATAAAAAGCAATATTACGCTCTTCAAGTGATGGTCCATAAATCATCTCTTTAGAATCTATCGATACAATAAACCAATGTTCTGTAGACAAGGTTTCTGTATAAGGTGTTATGCGATGGGCTTCTAGATTTTTAATGGGATTTTCAACATGTAGGGTAATACCTTGTATTGTAACTTTATCAGCTACTTCAGATAGATCTTCTTTTAATGCTTCATACATCTCATCCCACATTGAAATGACAATACGTCGTTCTGCTTTTTTTATTAATGCCTGACAATAGCTAATGATTGCTTGATTGTCTTTTAAAGTAATTACTCGATTATCCGTTTTTTCCTCGGAAGTTTCTAGTTTTTTTAATGAATCACTTATTCCTTCATAAGTAGACTGCCATTCTGATTGAGCTTTCTGTAAAAAGATTTCAACAGGTAGAGGTGAATAGCGAGTGGTGTCATTTATTTCTTCCTTCATGACAATTCCTTTTTCTACAAGGTTACCTAAAATCTCATAAATTCGCGCTCTTGGGACCCCTGAATCCTTACTTACTTGGTAGGCTGTAGCAGGCCCCTGTTTCACAAGAGATACATAAGATTTAGCTTCATATTCATTAAAACCAATTTTTTTAAGCTGTTGTACTATGTAGTCCACTTTTTTCGTCCTCCGATGTTTGCTGTTATATTTCAACGTTACAATAACTCTTTACATTTAGCAAATTGATAGTTACTATTACAATAGTGACTAAAGGGGAGGCTACTAGTATGGATTTGTATTTAGACCCATCTGTATTAATGATTTTGATTGTTTTTGGATTTGTAGCTGCATTTATTGATTCAGTTGTAGGTGGTGGTGGACTCATTGCCTTACCCGCTTTATTATTTACAGGACTGAATCCAGCAAGTGCAGTAGCTACGAATAAACTAGCATCGACAATGGGAAGTGCAACTAGTAATATTGTGTTTTATCGTTCTGGTAATCTTGATTTGAAATCGGCGTTTAAATTAGTTCCGCTCACTTTCATAGGTTCCATAATAGGGGCATGGACCGTTCATTTAATCAATCCAGAAGTACTGAAGCCATTGATGTTGATTATGCTTGGTGCGGTCGCTATTTATACGATATTCAAAAAGGATTGGGGTAGTATTTCCACTCATAAGAAATTGTCTGGTCGACACGTCATTATTTTTACCTTTTTTATTTTTGCTATTGGTTTTTATGATGGATTTCTAGGTCCTGGAACAGGTTCGTTTTTAATGTTTTCTCTTTTATTTATTGGGTATGATTTTTTAAAAGCAGCAGGTAATGCGAAGCTTCTTAATTTAGGAAGTAATGTTGGTGCATTGTTGATGTTTATGTATGTAGGGCAAGTAAACTATGCATATGGTTTTATAATGGGGATTGCTCAAATTGCTGGAGGGATTGTTGGCTCCAAATTTGCTATAAAAAAAGGAAGCGGGTATGTTCGTGCCCTTTTCATTACAGTAACTTGTTTATTGTTAGCGAAAAATCTGTATGACTATATTCAGTAAGTAATTAAAGAACGTAGAAAAGGTCAAGTATGCAAACTACATCAAGTATAAGAAGATACTAAGGAGAGATTCCTTTTAACATTTTTTAGATGCTACCTTATTTGAAGATAGCATCTAAAAAGAAAATCTAAGTGAAGAGAATGAAAATAATATAAACTCATATTTTTCTGGGGTATGTTTATTGATTATATTGAAATGTTTACTCTATATTCTTCTTATAATTAGGCCTCAACAAACTCTTAAAATCCAACTCAGCAATTAACACACTCAATAATATAAGCGTAGCCCCTAAGTATCCTTTTCCTGTCAGCGTTTCACCTGTGAAAACGAAAGCAAAGCCTGCGGAAAAGACAGGTTCTAATGAAAAAATAAGACCTGTATGGGTAGGTGTAGTGTATTGCTGGGCAATTACTTGCACGATGAATGCGACTGCGGTGCAAAATATGCTTAAAGCTAATATGATTAGCCATGAGTCGATCGTGCTAGGAAGTTTTGGTGTTTCTATAATGAATGAGAAAATAAGACTAAATAGGCCGACGAAACCGAGTTGTATGACTCCAAGTGCAATGGAATTCACATGTTTCGTTACGCTTCCAGTAATGATGACGTGGATCGCATAAAACAGGGCAGACAGTATGCAAAATATATCGCCGTTACCGATTTTGAATTCGCTAGTTAATGTTAATAAGCCGATTCCTATTATCGTTAAAATGATTCCTACTATAACTTTCTTTTCTGGAATGTGTTTTAAAAATATAGCTGATAATATCGGAATGAAAATGACTGTGAGACATAGTAAGAAACCAGCATTAGAAACACTTGTATACTTTGTACCGAAAGTCGCGAAAATGTAAACGATAAATAAGACAGAAGCGAGTATAAATGCATATTTTACAGTTTTAAAATCGATCTTAAATAAATGTTTGTAAAATATTAAACCTGATAAAAGAAAAGCGATAATAAATCGTAATGCGATTAAATTATATTCTTCTATGCCATCAAGTCCAAGCTTTGTAAGTAGGATGGATGCACCCCAAAAAAATGTAACTAGTAGTAACATTAAATCCGCTTTTAATTGTAGTTTCATTTCTATTCCCTCGTTATGTATAAATTTTATAAGCCCATACCCCTATCCCCATTTTTATTTTAATATTAATTCTGAATATTTGTAACTTAAATTTATCGACGTTTTATTTCATGGATTTAATGTTATCCGCCGCGAAAACATTAGCGGAGTTAAATCCAAACATGACGTTCATTTACGTATCTGGTAGCGGAACAGATAGTACAGAATCAGGACGTACGATGTGCGTGAAGTTTCAGCGTATTTTTTGCGGAAGCAACTTCTGGATAAGGACAACAAAAAAACCACTCCGCGCCGTAGGAAGCAAAAGGGTGGGTTTCGTAAAAAGAAATAGCTTATAATAACTACCACCCATACGGTAGCAGTTAAGGAAGAGATGTTAGCGCATCTCTTCTTTTTATTATATGCCATTTTATTTGATGTCACACTTATATAGTATTCTACGGAAAATATATTATATTCCTATTTTGTGGTCAATTTGATACCGCTTTAACGGGCAGTAAGACCCCCACCTCAAAATTCAGTGGAAGCAAAGAAGTTAGGTGGGGGTCGGGCTGTCCGTAAAAGTCCGATTGGTGAGGGCTGATTAAAGTTTCACTTTATTGCATGATTGAAAAGGTGTAGTCTTATTCCTTTTCAAACTGAAAAATATCCCGATTAATAAGTTGATGGAGATACCTATCCATTTCAGCAGCAGAAACTTTTCTTTCACTTTTAAACCACCATGCGCTTAATGAGGTGATTGCCCCTGAATAAAATTCAATGATTAAATCACTGGGCATCGTATGATTTTTGCAAAGTTGATTTAACGCTTCTATTTCTTGTTTTCTCGTTTCATGACTTAAATGCTGTGTCCGGTTAATAAATTGTTCATCAGACATTTGTGTTTCTAATATTTTACCGATTTCTTCATGATGTAGAAATTGTTCCATTACTTGAAATGGTTTACTTAATCGATCTGAAACCGGTATTTCAGCAATCATCTTGCCGTATCGTTTAAATCCAAATGTTAATAAAGCATCTTTATCTTCAAAATGTTTATAAAAGGTTGTTCGGTGTACCATTGCGCGGTCACATATTTGGTTAATTGTGATCGTACTATATTTCTGTTTTGATTGCGTCATTAATTCAAATAAGGAATCCCACAGTAATTTATGTGTACGTCTAATACGTAAATCAAGTTGTTTTTCATTATCATTCATCTACAATTCTCCTTTTTTGTAGATTAAATATACAGTGGCTGAAAATTGATTCTCCCTTTTTAATCTACATATGTATATTATATTACATGTGTTCTGGTGTATTTAAAGCTTTTTAAGTAAGCAACAGGAGGAGAATCTGTAAATGAATATGACAACTAAGAGCCCTGCAAGTGGCAAAGTTGATACTTCTAATTTGAAACATACCCCCATTTTAATTGCATTACTTTTAGGTGCAATGGTTGCATTATTAAATGAAACATTACTTGGAAATGCGTTAACGGTATTAATGAAAGAATTTGACGTAACGGCTTCAACGATTCAATGGCTTTCTACAGCATACATGTTAGTAGTTGGGGTTTTAGTTCCAATTACAGCATTACTTCAGCAATGGCTCACAACGAGACAAATGTTTTTGATCGCTATGGTAACGTTTTTAGTCGGTACATTAATTGCGGGATTCGCACCGACATTTTCCGTTTTATTAATTGGCCGTATCGTCCAAGCTGTAGCGACGGGGTTAATTACACCGTTATTAATGAATACGATTTTAATCATTTGTCCACCTGAAAAACGTGGTGCGACAATGGGATTAATCGCACTCGTGATGATGGCAGCTCCGGCAATTGGCCCTACATTATCTGGAGTAATTGTGGATTCATTAAATTGGCGCTGGTTATTCTATATTGTTATTCCTATCGTGATCATTTCCATTATGATTGGGATGAAGTACATTCAAAATGTTTCAGAGTTAACAAGGCCAAAAGTAGATTACCCATCTATCCTTTTATCGACATTAGGATTTGGCGGGCTTGTGTATAGCTTTAGTGCATCGGGTGATTTAGGATGGTCCGATGCAAAAGTGTATGGCACTTTAATTGTTGGGCTTATCTCATTATGTATTTTTGCCGTTCGACAATTGAAAATTGAGAATCCAATTTTAGAATTACGAGCATTTAAAGTTCCGATGTTTACATTATCAGTTGGATTAATTGTCATTGTGATGATGTCGTTATTTTCAACGATGACTTTATTACCGATGTTCTTGCAAACCGTTTTACTCGTTACAGCTTTTAAATCAGGAATTATCATGCTTCCGGGAAGTGTTATTAGCGCCATAATGGGACCAATCGCAGGTAAACTATTTGATAAATTTAGTCCGAAAGTTATTATCGTTCCCGGCATTTTCTTAGTAGGAATTGCAATGTTCTTATTTAAAGGCATTACTCCTGATACATCAATGGTACAAATTATTAATATGCATAGCGTATTAATGGTTGGACTCATGTTTGTCATGACAGCACAAACATACGGTTTAAATCAATTAACACCAGATTTATATCCGCACGGAACAGCACTATTTAGTACGTTGCAACAAGTAGCTGGTGCAATTGGTACAGCTATCTTTATTTCGAAAATGTCTTCAGGAACAACTAAGTATATGGAAAGCTCCGCAAATCCACTGGATCCAGTAGAGAAGTTAAACGGTTTAACGTCAGGGTTCCAAGGTGCATTTGCACTTGGGTTAATCTTTATTATTGTTGCATTTATCGTATCGTTATTCTTAAAAGAAGAGAAAGAAGGAGTAAAGGCAGCGAGGGTTTTACAGAACGAACATTAAGGTTTATATAAAAAAGACATCTTTCCCTAGAAAAGATGTCTTTTTTATATTTTTTTCGTAACACTTGTTTTGGGTGTCTTCATACATAAGAATTGGTATGTACAATAATTATCCTTTTTGAGAATAAGGATGCAAAGCCGTACTAATAACTAATAGTTCACCAGATGATTTAGTGACATCGTATATAGATCCTGTTATGAGAATAGGCATAGTCATGATTGTGAAGTTGTTATATTGGTATTAAATGATTTATACGTTTTTTATAGTGAAAATTAGAGCCTCTTCAATAAAAAGGAATTAAATATGGTATTCTTTAGTTAATATATTTAAACGAAGACAGGGGAAATGAAGATGGACAA
Organism: Bacillus sp. RB3; assembly: GCF_030164735.1. NCBI lineage: Bacteria > Bacillati > Bacillota > Bacilli > Caryophanales > Bacillaceae > Bacillus > Bacillus sp. RB3. The sequence continues at coordinate 8,067 of NZ_JASNGE010000042.1, read as the reverse complement.
GAAGCTAACGTATTGGCTAGCATCTATTATAGGGGGAGTAGTACTTGCAACTGGTATGACTTATGGAATGTTACAGTTTGCTGAAGTCCGGCTTGAGAGTGAGGACCATGTTTTTGCAGAGGTTAATAAAGAAGACACACTATCGAATGAAGCAGAAGTGAAAGGTTCAAATGCACAACTTCACATTACAGTAACTTCTACTGAAGAAGAAGTTATTTCAGCTATGCATAGCATGACTCATCAAAAAGTAAAAGCGTGTGAAGGAAAGGGAGCAACCCCTATGTCCAAAAAGAATGCAGAGAAAGTAAGAAACATTCTAAACGGAAACAATTTCAAGAATAAAGAAGAGCTATTAGCAATTACTGAAAGATGGGCAAATAGAGATTTTAGTGAAATTTTAGAAGAACATAACTATTTTATTAAACTTCAAGGTGGCAAGATAGGTGAAGCTACAGTAATGGATAAGGTAGACGAGCAAGTATTCTGTTTCAATACTTTCGGTGATGATGTAACGGCCGCATTATTTAAATCAGGAGATCTTCAGCCACGTTAAAGTGTCTTTCTCAATTATAAGAAAAGCCTCAAGTATTCATATACTTGAGGCTTTTCCAATGGAAAGATAGGAATGATCCGAATTCCTTACATTAAGAACAAAGTGGAATTACTCCTAAACCAATTAATAAAGCTGCAGCAACTGCTGGAATTGGTACAGGAATTTGAATACCTTCTACAAACAAGAAATACTGACCACTTACTATTTTAAAACAAACTAATTGCATGGCTATTCCTCCCTTCTTTTAGAATTAATACATTATATTAATTTATCTATTTATTGTTATAGTTAAATTATTTATTTTTAAAAATATAGTTAATATATGAATAGTTTTCGAAAGGACCTGCTCAATCAATACGAAAAAACATAAGATGAAACGAATCCATTAAAATACATGAGTGAACCTTAGTTTTCCCCTCTTATCTAAAGGAGGAACTATTATGGGTTATGGTGGTAGTTGTGGCGGTTGTGGCTTTTCTGGAGGCTTTGCTTTATTAGTTGTGTTATTCATTTTATTAATCATCGTTGGAGCTTCTTGCTTCTGCTAAAAACTATTGGAAAAGACACTCATATAGAGTGTCTTTTCTTTCGTGCAAAATGCTTCCTGATATTATCCAACTGTATATAGTATACGGTATACTTTTTCCTCATTAGACATATAAAAAGGTTGGAGGGATGTTATGAAACTAGTAGGGAAGCACATTTATATTCGGCTTTATAAAACTGATGATGCTAACGAGTTAGCTAACTTACATATTAGAAATCGCGAATTTTTTCAGCGAGTTTGTCCATTGCTCCCAGAAGTTTTTTATACAGAAGAACATCAAAAAATACGTCTTGAACAAGCTCTAAAAAGGACAACTGAAGGGCAAGTATACCCTTTCGGAATCTTTTTAAGAGAAAATGATAAACTGATTGGAGACATTTCATTAACTCAAATTGTTAGGGGAGACCTCCAAAGTTGTTATACGGGTTTTACTTTGGATAAGGAGCATAATACAAAGGGCTATACAACAGAGGCTCTTCAACTTGTTGTAGATTTTGCTTTTAGGGAATTAAAGCTACATAGAATTGAAGCAGGAGCGATGCTTGATAATATAGCATCTATTTGCGTATTAGAAAAAGTCCTACATAAGAGGACTTTTTTGTATATATATAGATTAAAATAATAATAGAAATTTTTTATTTTTTTCCACAACTATTAATTAAATCATATTGTTTAGAAATCATTTCATTCCGAATTTGATCGAGATGTTTATGTAATGTTTCTTTTATTGCACTACCTGTTTTGCTTTCAAAACTTTTGTTTAATTCAATTCCTTGTTCAGATAAACTTTTGCATACATCATGAAATGCTTCTTTGTTTTTTTGAATGGCATGTTTTTGGCTTGCTACTATGCTATTTGTTTTGAATGCTACATCAGTTTTTAAAAGTGATTGTTGCAATTCTTTTTCTAATTGCTTTTTAACAGCTTGCAATTCATCTATAATAGTTCCAACTGCACCAACTGTAGCTTTCTCTATTTCTTTCTCTATTTTTTGAATTTCCCCTATAAAATCCGTCATATTATCTCGCCACCAGTCCTTCAAAATTTGTTCCTAATTGATTATCTTTATCTCGTAATGAATTAGCTGCATAAGCAATGTCATCTCCAAAATGAATCAATTCTTTTTGTTTTTTCCGTAAAAGATGAATTAGTTCTTCTGCTAGTTGTACATCATGAAAATAGTCTCTTCCGTTTTGGGATATTTTTGCAACCTCTCTAATTGCTTCATCTACATCATGTTCTTCTAACAGATGATATTTTCCTCCAGGGCCTGTCTCATGCTTCAATTGACTCTTTAATTTCGCAACTTCCTCTTCTTCTTGTTGTTGAAATCTTTCTATATTTCTAATAATATCAGATAATATATCGCTTATTTTTTGTATCTCTTTTGCATGCCGGATAATATCATCTGGTTCTAATTCTAGTCGAACACTACCATTATTGTGGAACATTTCTAGAAATGTTGACATTGGATGTTGTCCCATAAATACAGCCGCGAGAATACTATCTGTTCCATTACTTTTCGTTGTAAATTGTTTACCAATCATAGGTGCTCCAAATTGATTGAAATTTCCTACAGCATCTTCTTTATGAGTATAATCTACTACTTTATTTTCCATTACGCCTTCATCTACTCGTTTTTTTGCTTTATCACTTAGTAATCTATAAATATTTGGTGCAGCATATGTTGTTGCATAACAATTCATTTCTGCTGCTACATATTGGGCCTCCGCAGCTCCTTTACTATGTCCGGTAGTGTGAATAGATGTAGGGTTATATTTTTTCTTGATTTTTTCTGTAAATTCTAATGCACTATCAAATGATGTCGGAGCCTTTTCTCCTGCTACACCAAGGTTCTTTTTTTGTCCAAGTGTAATTTGAACTATATCTGTGGTTTTATCTCCATCGAATCTATCAAATTCAGTACCACGGAATGCAATGATTACATCGTCATACTGTTTTTTACCAGGTTTATACTTATTTGCAGGTACTACAGCGATTGCTTGCAATCCGTTTTTTACTTTTGTTTTATCTGCATCAAATGTCTTTATAACTACCCATTTTTTATTATTTGAACCTTTTATTTCTTTTTCAATTTCTAAAACTCCGGGTTCATAAACTTGATCTGATAGTTCGAAATAATCTTCATCTGTGGCAATTGGATTTTTTTTCAATTCACTCATATGTTTCAACTCATTTCATGGTATATTTTAACTATATTCAAATACAAGGGGATTTTAAATGAAAAAGAAATTGGTAATTATTTTATCCATTATTTGTATTATAGCAGGAGGGTATTTTACAATGGAATACTTAAAACAAAAAGAAAAAGAAGAACAATTTTGGAAACGACAAGAAGCACGAGTGGAAAAGTATATTCGTTATAATATTAAAGATGTACAATCTATTACATTTACAGAAAATAAGGTAAGTCCAATGGGAGTTCCTCATATAAAAGGTTATATAAATAATAATAAAGAATTAGATTTTATAGCTAGTATAAGTACAACTGAAAACTTTGAAGACAAATTTACGCGTTCTGGGAAATTAGGAAAACTTATAAAAGATCCTGAAAAATCAGTATCTGAAATTGAAAAAGAGGAGAAAGAAAAGAAACAAGAGTAGTTTTTGCACTATTCTTGTCTTCTCTATCCCATTTTAAGAAGAATACATTGGTAGGCTTTTTATAAGGAGATTTCCAATGAAGAAAGCAATGATTTTGGTTATATCTGCTGTGATACTCATAGCAGGAGGATATTTTACTATGGAATACTTAAAACAAAAAGAAAAAGAAGAAAAGTTTTGGAAAGTACAAGAGGCACGAGTAGAAAAGTATATTCATTATAATATCGAAGGTGTAAAATCGATTACGTTTACAAAAAAAGATGTAAGTCCAATGGGAGTTCCTTCTGTAGAAGGATATATAAATAATGATAAGGAATTATGGTTTGATGCAAGTATAAGTACTACAGATAAATTTGAGGATAAGTTTGGTTGTTCTGGGGAATTAGATAAAATGATTAAAAAACCAGCAAAATCGGTATCTGAAATTGAAAAAGAAGAGAAAGAAAAGAAACAAGAGTAGTCTTTTTAACTACTCTTGTTTTTTATTCTAGGGGTACCGCCCATCACCGTTAAGCTCACAGAGCAGGTTGCTCCTAAAATGAACTTCATTGCTATAAAAGACTCTAATTTTTCGTTTTGGGGCAAATATTATATAAAATAATAGCTATCTCTAAATCACTAGCTTCAAAAAAGCCTTCACGCAATGATGATTGCATGAAGGCTTTTGATGTTTTCTTATTTTTTTGTCTCGTTAACCCATGTAATAATGTCCTGGATGACGTACTCGGGAATATTAGCAGGGATTTCATATTCACTAGGGAGGCTTAATTCCCCGTCACCCTCCGTGAAGAAATGATTCAGTTTCGGGTATTTTTTGAACTGAACATTCCTGCGGTTTGCAAGCCCTTCTTGCCATTTTGTATATTCATTTTTTACTGTTACTTGATAATCACGTGCTCCTTGCAGAATGAGTAAAGGCTCTTTTCGTGATTTTGCCTCTTCAACTGGACGCCACCTAGAAACATCATACATAAAATGAGGTGACCCAAAATTGTAGCCAGCTGGAGGATGGTCAGGATTGAAAGTAGGGTCCTGAATAAAAGCAGCCTGTCTTTTTAGTTCATCGATTTCTTCCTTTGATGCCCCAAGGTATTCATACTGATCAATGGCAATGTCAGTCAAAGGGCGTGCAGGTGGTGCGAGTAAGATACTTCCTCGAACAAGTGAGGAAGGCGCTTTGCTCAGTATACGCGGCATTGTGCCAGCTCCTTGGCTATGTCCGAGAATGAAAATATTATTTGGATCAATGCCTTCCTGCTGCGCTGCTGACTTTGCTGCATATATGGCATCATCTGTAGTATCACGGTCTAATGTAACAGGTTCTGCACTCATCTTTAATGCATGTTCTAAGGTGCGTTTTTCATAGCGCAACACTGCAATTCCGTTGGATGAAAGGCCCACCGCAAGGTCTCGTAAGATTTTTGTTCCCAAATAGGTAGCATCGCGATCATGGATGCCAGCACCATGCACAAGAACAACGACGGGTACCTTTTCACCACGCTGATGCTTCGGAACTGTTAATGTCGCTGGTAACGGATAGGTAGAATTTCCAATGACGATTTCACGTTCTTGATAGGAGTCAGGTTGATCATAGCTAGGATGTGGGATGGTATAAGATTCTTCGGGTGGCCTTTCTCCAATTTCATCTACTTTCCCGCCAGGTGTGAATTTAAGGAGTAGCGGTATGGTAGTTCCTTCGGTAGCTGCTGGAATTTCTACCGTCTGATGGACCAAGTTTCGTTCTTTTATCACGGGGGTTCCCATGCTTTTTATCCCGCTCCAGCCACTTTGTGTCCACCAGTTTTGTAATGTGGTTGCTGTAAACTTGGATTGAAAAGCAGCAGACGTCAACTGGAGTGCCTCTGCATACTTACCTTGCTGGAGATATTCAAAAAATAATGATGTACGCTCCGTTAAAGAGATTAGTTTCTTTTCAGCAGATTGTTCCTCGCGTGTATCTGCGTGAATAGTTGTTGTAAGCGGGAAAGATGAAACGCCTAAAGAAAAGAGTAGGGTAAAGGTAAGTACTGATCTTTGTATTTTCTTTTTTTTATTCATGTTTTAACCTCCAATATGTGATGGTAAAAAACAGGTATGGTAATTAGAATTCTGGTGCGAAAACTTCAAAATATTTGCAAGCAATCTCCAAAACTTGGACATACTCATATTATTATTCTAAAAAAACGTAGCTTTCTGCTCTTGTCACATGCATATTAATCCCAGAAATAATCTTTCTTCCTTCACTTTATATTTTGATTATACGAAACAAAGCTCTCGTTTTTCTTACTTGATACTTACAAATTCCTTAAGTAGGGGATATTTTAAAAATGGATTTGTGGCGGTACTCCTATGTTAAGAGATAGCTTAAGGACCGAGGATTATATTGTTTTTATAAAGAGTTGATGTTATGTTTGTTTTGTAACATATGGTGTTTTATGCATGTAGGAGGATTTATTGAAGAAATTATTAATATTGTTTTTATTAGCTACATTTTGTCTACAGATTACAGGATGTTCTAATAATATGGGTACACTAAGGGAGAAGTCTAAAACTTCAACAACTGTGAAGTCTAAACGCATCAATAAAGGGTGGTACAAACATATGTAATAGTTTGTATCACCCTTTATTGATGTTAGAAGTCATAAAGAAAAGGTTGATAGTTAGATATTTTTCATAAAGAAAAGACACCCATATAAGAGTGTCCTTTCTAATAGTTTTTTAGCAGAAGCAACTGCATCCGATAATGATTAATAGTATAAAGAGTACAACAAGCAAAGCAAATCCTCCAGCAAAACCACAGCCTTCTCCGCAACTACCACCATAGCCCATAATAGTTCCTCCTTTAGGTAAGAGGATTAAAACTAAGGTTCATTCATGTATTTTAACGGGTTCACTTTACTTTATGTTTTTAAGAATGAATGGAGCAGGTCCTTTTTTATTTTATCGAAAGTAAACTTTTAGCCAGCAGTTTATTTTCCTACTATTGATTTTTATACGTATTTGGTGAAAAATCAAGGAGCTGCAAAAAAATACTATACCGAAAGTTCGGTATAGTAACGTGCATATCAAAGATTCCACTTTGGTATATCTCCAAAAGAGTCATAAAAATCTATTTTTTTTTTATTCAGTTGCAAACTACAAAACTTCTTTTTAAAGAAATGTATGTACATACAAATTATATTTTATTCAATAACTCTCTAACTTTTGTTCATGGTAGTCTGATATTGAAAAAATATAATATTTGGTACGACATCACTTTGTTTTTTTATAAAGTTTTGTAATTAAACTATAATATTGTATTTTTTTTGTATTATTGAAATTAGTAATAATAAAATGTATTATTGAAAAGCACAATTTATAATTCAAGTAATCAGGACTATGCGCCCATTATAATTTGAACATTCAGAAATTATAATATTGTCTAAAAATGAGGTGAGATTCATAGAAACAGTACATATTAAATGGTATGGAATGTATAGTATAAATGATTTTTATAATAGGGAAGAAGCTTCTAAGAAGGGGATATTTGCAATCTCTAGAGTATGTGCTAAGAGTGTAACATTGCTATATATAGGACAAACCAAAAGAAGCTTTATACAAAAGATAAGGGAACTTAATAAGGAGTGGCCTTTCGATGAGAGCGAATTAAAGATTACATTAGGAATAATAGAATTTCCTAGTGGTGAAATTTACTCTGAAAAGAAGGTAAAAGAGATAAAATCCCTTTTGATTTTACGACATACCCCATTAGAAAACGAAACATCTTTATTATACTATAGAGGGAAATTTAATTTAAAAATTATAAATAAGGGAAGAAGAGGTTTAATTGTTAAAAAGCTTTCTACAGGAGATCTAATATGGACATAATTGGAATCACCTTTGAATAAAATTGAAAGTTTCTTAAGTGCAGAAGCTTATCTATTTTTAATGTATTAAACTATTTTGAATAACATATGTCAGATACTTGAAAAAACACAAATTTTATTATGATATGAAATCCTGTATGGAAAGTGTAGTTTATTTCTATTGTTTAATAAAAATATTAAGAATTTTAGGGATAATACATAAAGAGTAGAGGAGAAAGTAAACACGGAGGTTTGAAGAATGGGACAAGTAAGCAGATTTCAAGAAAAACAACAGAATCGTCGTCAAAAGGCAATTTTTAATATTGCATTTACTTTGGTATTAGTGACAGTTGGTATAGTGACATACCAATTGTTTACCCCTTCTAATACATCAACGAAAGCAATTGCTCAAGAAAAGAAAGTAACAAAGATAGAAGAGAAGAAAACTGAAGATAAAGAAACAGCAAAGATAGAAGAGAAGAAAACTGAAGATAAA
>NZ_JASNGE010000041.1:0-38782 GCF_030164735.1 Bacillus sp. RB3 | reverse complement strand
ATAAAGAAACAGCAAAGATAGAAGAGAAGAAAACTGAAGATAAAGAAACAGCAAAGATAGAAGAGAAGAAAACTGAAGATAAAGAAACAGCAAAGATAGAAGAGAAGAAAGCTGAAGATAAAGAAGCAGCACAGCTAGAAGAGAAATCAAAAGCAGAAAAATCGGTAAAAACGAACGGAACTGAAAATAATGAGGAAGAAAAAACGGCATCTCAAGAAAAGGGTTCTCAAACTAATCCTTCTTGGAAGCCAATTGGTACCGAGCAAGGAGCAAAACCTGAAATGAAATTTAAAGAAGGAACAGTAGATTGGAGTGAGATGAAAAAAGCAATTTCTTATGCTGTTGATGTTCCAGAGAGCCAATTGATTTTCGATTTTATTGGGAATAATGGTAATAATAAAGCCTACGGTAATGTACGAGATAAGCAAAATAATAAAAAATATAAGGTTAATATTGATTGGGTAGAAAATCAGGGGTGGAAACCAGTATCTGTACAAGTGGTAAGATAAATAATAGAAATGTAATGATGTAAATTAGCTGTCCATATGGACAGCTGATTATTTTTTTTGCTTAGCGTATTTTTTTGAAAATGCTGGTGGTACCTCGTTGAGAAACATGAATTAAATCTATATTTTGTTTTATTTACCTCACTACTTTATCCATAACTTCTTTATATTTATAATAGTAATTAGTTTCAAATAAATAGTTGTACGGAAGAAAATGTTCCTTGTAAGTAGTAAGCATCTTTTACAATTTTAATTTATAATTATTTATAAAAAAGAAAAGACACCCTAAGGTGCCTTCCTTCGACTTGAACCATCTTAATTTTAATAATATATTGGACTCCCATCCAAATATTATTTTACCATGTTAAATTGTTTTATTCATTGAGAAATATAGTTTCATTTTATATTTAAAAGAATTCTATAGGCTAGAACTACCTATTAATTAGGGGGAACTGACATGTTAAGCTAATATTATAATACTTCTAGAACGGAAATTTTGAGCAATATGTATACGAGCCACATATTAAAAAAAAGACACTCTCAAGAGTGCCTCTCCTTAGCAGCCGAATCCGCCGCCCCAACAGCTAGCGCCAACGATGATTAATAAGATGAAGAGCACAACAAGTAAGGCAAATCCGCCGCCGAAACCACAGCCTCCACCACAACTACCGCCATAGCCCATATTAACTCCTCCTTCCATAAAGACCATTTATTAATGGATTTAATTTACTTTATGTTTTTAAGGATGAATGGAGCAGGTCCTTAAAAAAATAAAAGGACTTTGGAAGTTAAAAAGAGTTGACGACCTTATTTTTGTCACCGGCATTTCGTCTTCTACATATTGTATTTTATTCTGTGTATTGGGGGAAGGAGGATCTTATGGCTAATTCTGAGATGATTTTACGTTTACTTACGGATTTAAAGATTGAACAACAATTGCTGAAAGAACAGTTAGAGAAAATGCAAACAGCTGTGACTATTCTTGAAGAAAAATCAGTGACGCTTAAAGAAAAACCAGCGACGCTTAAAGAAAAAACAATGACTCCTGAAGAAAAACCATCTGTTACAAAGCAAAGAGCTTTTTCTGGACGCCCAACATCTTTTCGTGATTGGAGAGCATCTAGTCAAAAAAATTAGGGAATGTTATGTGAAATGATAAATGAAAAAGTACAGTCTGCTGTAGAAAAGACTGTACTTTTTTATGTTAGTAGAGAATGTTAAGGGAGACGTATTTATTTTGCCTATTCCAATTCCACTTTTAATTGGAGCTCTTTATCTAACTTATCATTATTAAATTTTAAAGTTAATCCTCGCGTGTTTTTCGGTACATCGAATACAATGTTTCCGTCCGAATGTTCATCAGGGTTAACAATACCAAATTTAAATGTAGACGTATTTGCAGCTTTAAGTACGGATTGATATTCATTAGAAATGTGATATTCTCTTCCAAATCCATCAATTAATTTAAAGTTGTTAATATCTAGTGTAATGGGTTCTTCTTTACGATTATAAACTGCGATGTCTAATACTTTAAAGACACCTTGTGCTTTAACTTCTCCAGTCCCTATAACATCTAATGACTCGGCAGATCCCATTGACATGTATACATCAGAGGAATCTACATTGGTAGGAAGTTCTTTTTGCGAATCCTTGCTGCTAAGTTTGTCATTCTCTGTTTTTTTAAAAGTCGCCTGCTCATTTTTCGCAGGTGCATCATGTGAACCGCAAGCTGATACTCCAAACAAGAATGTGCTACATAATAATGAGGCTAATAACTTTTTGTTCATCGTTTCTTCCTTCCAAAATAGAAGCACTTTAATGAGTGCTATATATTTGTCTTTATATGTATTACATTTTATATCTTATTATATTAATTTTGGAAGGAAAAGGGAAAATATTGTGCATTTCTCTGATTCGAGTTATTTATCCGTCTAAAAGTTGAAATTAAAATGAGCCCCATAAATGATAAACCATTCCACTAACAAAAAACACTAATCCTAAAAATAAAACAATTAAAGCAAGTATTCCATTTTTATTATGTTCCATAAAATTAGCTCCTTTTTCATTTACTTACATACAAAAAGCCTTTAGTCGTAATTATGGCTAAAGGCTTTGGTCATTATACTTTTGTGGTCAATATTACTTTATTTAGCTGTATCTGAGTAATATTCCTCAGCACGAAACTCTTTAATAAGTGATATTTCATTTGTATCTGGATTAAACTTAAATATTTTAATTTGATTTGATTCGTCTTTGTATGCAAATGTATTCTCACCAACTTGAGTCATATTGCTGGTGTTTAAGATAGGATCGCTACCGTGATCAGTAATTTCTACAGTTTTCTCCCGGTCCCAAAACGCAATGACAATAATCAAAATGATAAGACATACCCGTATAAAACGTAATTCTCTTGCAACAGGATGTTCCATCTGTTAGTCTCCTTTACTGTTTGATAGAGTCTGTTTATAAAAGAGATAATTCCTAGGAATATAAATAAAAAAGACACCGTAAAGTGTCTTTTTTATTTTAGTTATGCGCATTACTTAATAAGACGCTAGTTCCTCAGTCTGGCTATGAGTAACTATGTAGGGTAATTCCATTATAACATTTTAACCAGTAATGGGTCTATATGGAATTTTGTTGATTTTCTTTTTGATTATTCAGAATGACTTGCCAAGTATTTGGATGAGGAAAGCAGTGAGACAGAAGCGACTAAACATGTTTTAGAAGAGTGTCTTCTTTTTTGTATCATTGTGAGTAAAGTGTAGAGTTATATTTCCCTTTACACAAACATAACGGTATAATATAGTTAAGTTAAGTAAACTTAACTATTAAGCAAAACGAAATAAAAGCATGGAGGATGCTATGACTAGAACGTATAAAGAAGTAATTAATGAAATGAATCGAGCCTATACGGAACTCTATATTTTACTATTTCAAGATTTAAAGGATGAGTTCGGTCTTACTGGGCAGCAAGAGAGCATGTTATTTCATATTCATTTAAATGAAAACACGACAGCAAATAACATTGCGAGTACGTTTAATATAACGAAAAGTGCTGTGAGCCAAGTTTTATCGAAATTGGAAAAGCAACAGATGATTTCGAAACAAGTGAATCCTAACAATAAAAGGGAGTATTTCCTTACGATCGGTCCAAACGGTAGTAAATATATCGAAAGATTGTCTGAGTTAGATGATGTATTGATCGAGAAATATTTCTCGAAAATTGATATTGGAGCGTTGCAGCAAATGACTGATACGTTAACGAAAATAAATAAAGTGATATTGGAAGAAAAGCAGAAGGATCTTGAGTCTAATGAGTAAGAATGAAGATGAAGCAATTAGTAGAAAGGAGGAGAAGCGTGTGATGAGTTACATACCAAATATGATTACGATAGCAAATTTTGTGTGTGGGCTTTTGGCTATTCATGCTGTTTTCGTTGACGATATGTACGGTGCAGTTATGTTCATTATTACAGGTATGGTCCTTGATCTGTTTGATGGTATGGTCGCTCGGAAACTAGATGCTGCTTCGGAAATAGGCGGAGAGTTAGACTCATTTGCGGATTTAGTGACCTTCGGTGTGGCACCATCTATTCTTGCCTATAGTGTCGCTTTAAAAGATTTGCAGTTTATCGGGATGATATGTGCGCTCGCTTATAGTATTTGCGGAATGCTGCGGCTTGCTAGATTTAACACGCAACAAAGCAAACTCCCAACATTCATCGGAATGCCCATTCCATTTGCGGCAATGTGTCTCCTCATTTTATGCCTCCTAAATAACCCAGTTTCCGTGGCATTTGGCACATGCGTACTCGCTTATTTAATGGTGAGTAAAATCAAATTCCCTCATTTTAAAAAAGATATATCGGAAAGCTTGAAGTCCGAAAGATGGGATTAATAGGAAAGATAAGGAGCATAATATGATTCGTATGGCATTAAGATCATTCAACATACAAATATATTGTTTATTAGGCGTGATGTTATTGGGATGGTTGCTGACACCTTTTCCAGCCCAGTTTGTAGGGATAAGCATCGGCCTTTTAGTGAGTATGTACTGCGCCTGGATTTTAGGAAGGCGTATCGAAAAGTTCGGAAATAGCATCGTAAAAAAAGAAAAAGCACCAATGCTCGGCATGATGAATCGGTTTGCAGCCGCCATACTCGGTGCGATTATTATGTATGAAATTGAACACCGTGAGTACATGTGGACATTTGCAGCTGGAATTATGGGTGGGTATTTCCTGATTATTATTAATTTGGGCTATTACAGTATGAGGGATGAGAAGAAATAAAGTGCTGTGTAAATAACTAATTTGGATGATTTGAATGTAAAAGCCTCAAAACTTTCTTTTCTAGAGAGCTTTTTATTACAAAGAAAAGACACCCATATAAGAGTGTCTTTTCCAATAGTTTTTTAGCAGAAGCAAGAAGCTCCAACAATGATTAATAAAATAAACAATACAACTAGTAAAGCAAAGCCGCCGCCACAACCACTACTACAACTACCACCAAATCCCATAATAGTTCCTCCTTTAATAAGAGGGGAAAACAAGGGGTCACTCATGTATTTTAATGGATTCAACTTACTTTATGTTTTTTACACAATAATTGAGCAGGTCCATTTGCAAATAAAGAAAAGACACCCTAAGGTGCCTTCCTCCGACTTGAACCATCTTAATTTTAATAATATTGGACTCCTGTCCGAATATTATTTTACCATGTTAAGTTGTTTTGTAAAATGTTCCATATCGATAATTGCAATAAACGTTTTAGTTTTGGAGTTATGTATCTGTCTAAACGTTGAAATTAATAAAAGTCCGATTGGTGAGGGCTGATTAAAGTTTCACTTTATCGAATTTGGAACTGAAAATGTACTAGCTTGATAATGAAGCCTGGCTATTAGAATTGAAAAATTTTAGTTTTATTATAATTAATAGAAATGAGAGTAGTGTGAATATAAAGCCGCTCCAAATAAGCTGGTGAATACCTAAGTTTGAAATGAACCAGCCTCCAATAGTGGTTCCTAAAGTAATTCCGAGATTTGAGAACGAAACGAATAGACTGTTACCAAATTCAGGTGCTTCTTTAGCTTCACTTATTAACCATGTTTGACCAACAATTAATCCACCAGCATGTACGATTCCCCAAATGAATACTATAAAAATCATTGGAACAAGGTAGGAACCTAAATAATAAACCAATATGTAAACAATAGAATATAGAATAGGGAATGATATTACAGTGTTTATTATGCTTTTTTGCAGGAGACCACCAAATAAATGATTACCTAAAATCATAACTATACCAAATATGAATAGCATGATACTGATGAGAGATCCATTCATGGAAGTTACTTTTGCAAGGTACTCGGCGAAGTAGCTGTATACGGAAAACATGGCTGCAAAAAGGAATGTGACGGTTAAAATATTTAACCATAATCCTGGTTTGCCGAGTATACGAATTTGTTTGCCGAAAGACATTTTTTCTTTAACAGGCATAGAAGGAAGTAGGAGTAGTATTCCAATGAATGCAAGAGTGTTAACGAATGCTCCGAATAAGAAAGCCATTTCGAGTGAAAATTGGTCTGCAAGATAAGAGGTTAGTGGTATACCTAAAGCGAAACCAACAGTAATTCCCATGAAAACTTTTGTAACTGCTTGACCGCTCTTTTCTGGAGGGACAAGTTTAGCAGCTGTTACAAGAGCGATTGAAAAGAAGAGTGGATGAAGCGCTGCCGGTAAAATACGAAAAACAAGCATGACTTCAAATTGTGTTGTATAAGCGTAGATTAAATTTGAAATAACAAATGTGAAAATTGCTGTTAATAAAATTATTTTGCGATTAATACTAGAGACGAGCAGAATTAAAAACGGACCAGAAATAGCAACAACTAGTGCAAATATACTTACTAAAAATCCAGCTTGTGTAGTTGAAATTCCGAACTTTTCAGTGATTTGTGGTAATACGCCGACAATACCCATCTCGGTAGTAATAATTCCGAACACACCTATTGCGAGTGTCAGAATAAGTAAAGGATTTACTTTTTTCATTTATAAAACTCTCCATTCGTATCAGTATTTTGAAAGTAAATTCATTAACAAAGAAGCATTATTATAAGCATGATTGGATGCCAATATTATCAGGAGTATGTAATCTGAAATACAATAACAGATATCTAAATAACTAGATATGATATATTAAAAAAAATTCTCCTTTCGATGTTTCTTGCTTTTACAGGCAGTGCAATTTATAAGAAGTCATTGGATACCTGTAAAAAAGCAGAATGTGTGAAAGCTAATAATCAATTAGTATGCTGATTGATTATTAGCTTTCATTTTATAATTCGTTTTGGACGTATTCAGAAAACTCTCGTATTGTTTTTTCATTTCGACGATAGTAGGTCCATTTTCCAATTCGGTCAGACTCTAGTAAGCCTGCTTTTTTCATAGTTAATAAATAACTAGAAATAACCGATTGAGCTAAGCCAGTTTTAAGCTGGATATCTCCTACACATACTCCAACTTGAAAGTTAAGGTCTTGTTCTAGGTAAGGTTTTTCGTCGAAATGGTTTTCTGGATTTTTTAACCATGATAAAATTTGACATCTTGTTTCATTTGACAATGCTTTATAAATTAATAAAGGTTCCATAAGGATATTATATCTACTTTTATAGATTTGTAAATGGGTTTTAGTGATTTTAAGGGAAGAAGGTATAGTTGATCCCCTTGAATAGGAATAAGATGCTCTTGATTTGTACCCTTTGTAAAGGACATTATAAAAAAAATCGGTAACCTAAAAAAGATGATTTCTGTATGCAAACAGGAGTCATCTTCTGTACATTCTATTGATAGAAAGAGTGATTATAGTACGTCATATATTTCTTAATTTCATGTTTTAACTGAACAAACGATTCACATGATTTTATATATGCTTCATCGGTTAAAGTATTACGAGGATTACGTGCAAAAATGATAATATTGTTAAGTGTAAGCATACTGTTGCCTAGCTATCAATGGTGGATTCCTAAGAAGAGTAATAATAAAACCCAACTGAAGATTTAAGAAAAATTTTATGTTTACCCCACTTTTTATTTTAAAAGTTTCTCCTATCCTATAAACAACAAAGTCATAGATGAAATTGTAAAGTTAGGGGATTCTACATGGATACAGGAGTTTTGATGAGTTATTTGTATACTTATTTTTTTACTATTATGTTTTGTATTGTGTTTCAAATTGGATTTTATTTTAAAGCGAAAAGAACTATATCTATTCTGCATTTTTTGTGGGTATATGTTTTTCTATTCTACCTTTCGCTAGTGTATAGGGTGACGCAGATCGCGACTGTATGGGATATAAGTAGATATGAAACGTGGATTCGTGTAAGTCAAATCAACTTGACTCTATTTGATACGGCAGGTAGTACGACGTATCTTTTGAACATTGTACTGTTTATGCCATTAGGTTTTTTATTACCGACTATTTGGTCGCAGTTTAGAAAAATGAAAAACACCGTATGTGCGGGATTCTTTTTTTCATTGGCAATTGAGTTAAACCAATTATTAAATAGTAGAATTACAGATATTGATGATGTATTTACGAATACCCTTGGGGCAATTGTGGGGTATGTAATATATAGAGTTTTATTTAAAATGTTTAAAATGATATGTAAAAGAGAGGAAAAAAGGCTTGATACGAACTCTTCTTTAGTTATAAAATACGAGGCTGTTTTTTGTTTAGTTTTTTCATTTGTAGGTGCGATGTTCATTTATTATCCTGGAGACATGTAAGCCGGCGATCTATTCTAGTTCTTCTCGCTTATACACGGTAAAATATGAATTGTTCATCCTTTTTTCTAACTTAATAGATACAGTTTATGTATGACATGATAGGCAGGTGTAAATGTGTTAAATGTTCAATTATCTCAATACTTACTAAAAGAGTCTAAACCAGCTCTTCATACAGATGAAAAACGAGTGTATATGTTAAAAGATGAAGGGCAATCACCGTATCCTATTTATTTAAATCACCCTATTATGATAGGAGTGGGAACGAATTTGAATCAGCATACAGGATTTGAAGAAATCATTAAAGGATTTATAGGCGCACATAACAAATTTCCTATGTATATGTTATTTGAAACTTATTTATGTAGAGACTTTATTGAAGGGTTTTTAGAAGAGAATAAACTTCATTTTGAGCTAGTTTTTACTAATAAGAAAAAGGATACGAAATTTTTTAAAGTGTGCATTACCAATAGTGATGATATAACCACACTTATGAAGTATTTCTTCCAATCAGCACAAGATTCTCTCTATACGCTATTAAGCTATTCAGCAGACTGTAAGATTATCAGTAATCGTACTGGTGGGATTGAAATAAAAGCGGACAGTTTCTATCCAAGCTTTTCATTTATGTATGATGCGCAAGAATTATTTATTATTGGTGGAGAAGAAAAATGGTCTGATATCCATTATATAAAAAGATTTTTCCATCTTGAGCAGATTACAGATGAGCTAATTATTGATTTAAGAAAATGAGAGACGAGAGAGAATAAATGAAAAAACCCTCAAGTATAGAACGACATACTTGAGGGTTTTTATGTATGAAGAAGGGCCTTGTATCATATATTTTATTCGTCGTTGCATGTAAGTCATTCGGTTTATAAAAACAATGTGCTAAAGAGATCAGTAAAGAAGGCTTTTCTATTTTTCCCGAGAATGAAAAGAAATATATAATCTAATTTTCGTGAATGTAATAAGGAGGCAGTAAAATTTGAACAGGAAAATTTGGTTTGTATTTACCTTTTTTGCTCTTTTAGTATCTAGTTATATTGTTGTCCAATATTTTATTATGGATGGTTTTCAAACAGGGCTTGTAAAAGTGAAGCTTATGTTTGGATCTAAATTAAGTGCGTTCTGGTATATGATGCTATTTATACATATTACAACTAGTATAGTAGCATTAGTAATTGGTCCTTTTACATTATCCACTAGATTTAGAGAAAGGAATATCAACCGTCATCGAATAATTGGGAGAATCTATATGGTTGGTATATTATTAGGAGGCGTTTCTGGACTATACCTATCTTTTTATGCTACGGGAGGATTGGTAGCGAAGCTAGGTTTCGGTTTGTTATCTGTATTTTGGCTAACATCAGCATATCAAGCATTAAATAGAGTTAAGAATAAAAAAATTAAAGACCATCGGAATTGGATGATTAGAAATTATTCTTTAACCTTTGGAGCAGTTACATTAAGAATTTGGCTACCGTTGTTTATCGTTCTATTTGGAATAGAGCGCTTTGAACTTAGTTACGCTATTATTGCTTGGTTAGCGTGGGTACCTAATTTAATTGTTGCAGAATTATTCATAAGAAAAAGACTTAATAGGGGAAAATACGAAGGAAATGAGGATTTACATTTTTGATGTGAATTTGCTGTAATATTGAGGGCAGAATTCTTCAGTAATTGAATTTTTAAATAGCTGGATTTCGTTTGTAGATTCAAAAATCCGCTAATTTTATTGAATAAATAGAAAATACTTTCTTTTTTCGTTTATTTAATTTAATATCAATAAGGGCACCAAAAAAATAGATAGAGGTGCTAAAATGTACGGTATTATTAATTATGAAGTGTTTTTACTAACAGGAATTTTATTGAATTTAATTCCTGGTGCAGACACCATGTACATTGTGGGGAGAAGTATTTCACAAGGTAGAAAAGCAGGTGTGTATTCTGTGTTTGGTATTATTACTGGTTCTTTAGTTCATACGTTGTTGGTTGCTTTTGGTTTATCTATTATACTTACAAAATCCATTGTGCTATTTAACACTATTAAGGTTATAGGTGTTATCTATCTTGTATATTTAGGGATTAAAATGATACTTGATAAGACGAATGTAGCTTTCCAGGCCTCGTCCAATAGATTGAACATTAGAAAAATATATATACAAGGGCTTTTAACAAGTCTTACGAATCCAAAAGTCTCTTTATTCTTTATTGCGTTTCTTCCGCAATTTATAGATACAAAGGCTTCAGGTCCTATGCCTTTTATCATTTTAGGACTTACTTTTACAGTAACTGGACTATTATGGTGTTTATTTGTTGCTTATTTCTCTTCATATGTTACAAAAAAATTAAGAGGAAACCAAAAGGTAGGAATGATTCTAAATAAGATAACAGGACTGATTTTTATTGGTATGGGGTTAAAGTTGCTTCAAACAAAAGCTCCTCAATAAACCTGAATAACATAAAAATGCCCCCTTTCAAGAGATGTAATCTTAGGTTTAGGCTAATTTCTACATACTAAAAAGTCCCTTTAACTTTGAAGGGACTTTTTGCTTGTTATTTTGAGTTATCTAAAAGTTTATTTCAAGGTGAGGATCGGTCTGCCCGTAAAAGCCCGATTGGTGAGGGCTGATTAAAGTTTCACTTTATTTGTATTACCAACTAGCAGTTTCCGTACTTTCCTTCAACCACTTCACCCAATCCAAATCTTCTACCTTAAGCAAACTGAGCGAAACACCTTTCATATCTAAAGAAGTTAACAGTGTACCAACCTTTACGAATGTGACTTGCAATCCTTCAAGTTCACACAAACGGCGAATGTCGTTTGCGAAAATGTATTGTTCCATTAATGGAGTTGCGCCGAGTCCATTAATGAGGATAGCGAAGTTGTCTTCTTTTCTCCAGCGATAAATGCTTTTAAGTTTGTTCATTAGTTCGATTGCTAATATTTCAGAAGAGGATAGTGCTTCTTTACGATATCCTTTTTCTCCGTGAATGCCGACGCCGTAAAACACTTCATCGTCATTTAATGTGAATGAAGCTTTTCCTTTCACTGGATCGTTTGCAGGTGAAAGAGCAACTCCTAATGTGTGTAAGTTTTCTGTAACAGAACGGCCAATTGTTGTTAGTTCTTCTAAAGAATGACCTTCAAGAGCAGCCGCACCAAGTATTTTTTGAATGAAAACAGTACCAGCAACGCCGCGTCTTCTTTTATTAAAAGAAGCATCATCTTCAATTGAAACGTCGTCATTTACGATGATATGGTCAATTTTTCTTCCTTCTTCTTTGGCGATTTGTTCTGCAGCTAGAAAGTTTGCTACGTCATCTTTAAAGTTTTTAATGATGAATAAAATACTCTTATCTTTTGGCATGAGGCGAGTTGCCGCGACAATTTGTTCCACTGTAGGCGGAGTGAAAATACTTCCGTTTACTGCCGCCGTAAGCATACCTTTTCCTACATACCCAATGTCAGCAGGCTCATGTCCGCTACCACCGCCACTTATGATAACAACGTTTTGCTTCAGTTTCTCGATATCTTTTACATAAATGATGTTATTTGTTTCGTCGTAATTTACTTTGTCGTTATGTTCAAAATAAAAGCCATGCAGCATATCTTGAACGATATGTTGTACATCATTCATAATCTTTTTCATTGCTTTTGCCACCCTTTAATTACTTTGCTGATTGCTCAAGTAATAGTAGTAATTGATTGTTTATCATATTTTTCATAAGAGAAGACATAATGGAAGGATCTACTTCGCACTTGCTTTCAATCCAATCTTTTATTGTTCCAACGAAGCCGTGACTATAAAAGGAGGCAATCGTATTTTTTGTCTCATCAGAAAGGCTGAATCCACAGCTTACAGATAGTTCATCAATAATCTTCATATATAAGTTTTTCGTATGCTCAAATAAATAGTGATTAAACGAGTTTTGCTCAATAACTTTAAAAGCATTTCGGTAAAATTTTTGATTTTCATAAAAGTAATCAAATAATAAATCAAAAATGTTTTCCCATTTTTCATAATCGAGAAAGTCTATAATATTTTCTTTCGTTTCTTCTCTATAAATCCAGCTTAATAGTTCAAATTTATCTTTAAAATGATAATAAAAAGTTTGCCTACGCATTTGACAGTGTAACATAATATCGCTCACTGATATTTTATGAAACGACTCTGTTTCCATTAAATATTTCAATGAGTTCGCGATTATCTTTTTAGAAATTATAGAAGAGGTCATCTGAATCATCCCTAGAATGTTAGTAATATAAAAATCCTATCTATAAATGAGAGCGGTGTCTTTAGACAGATTGTCCATTTTGTCCGTTTACTATAAAACGCTTTCATTTTAACATGAGTAGTAAGAAGAAGATTTCAAATATATCACAATATATTAAAGGAATTGAGGGATAATCACAATGAAAAAGATTATAAACAAACCAGAAACATTAGTAATGGAAATGTGTAACGGAATGGTTATGGCTCACCCAGAGCTTGAACTTTTGAAAAAATATAAAGTTATTAAGAAGAAAGAAATGAACGAAAACAAAGTAACGTTAATTAGTGGCGGCGGTAGTGGCCATGAGCCGGCACATGCAGGATTAGTCGGAAAAGGAATGTTAGATGCGGCGGTGTGCGGAGATGTTTTTGCTTCTCCTTCACAAATTCAGGTATATCAAGCAATTAAAGAAACAGCTAGTAAAAAAGGTACGTTATTAATTATTAAAAATTATAGCGGCGATATTATGAATTTCAAAAACGGTGCGCATTTAGCGACGGAAGATGGAATTGAAGTCGACTACGTAAAAGTGGACGATGATATTGCGGTAGAAGATAGTCTGTATACAGTAGGACGCCGCGGCGTTGCAGGAGTTATTTTAGTTCATAAAATTGCCGGTGCAGCAGCGGAAGCAGGTATGGATTTAGGAGCGGTGAAAACTGTCGCAGAAAAAGCAGCGGTTAACGTGCGCACAATCGGTTTAGCGTTAACGTCTTGTACAGTTCCAGCGAGCGGATCACCTACTTTCACACTTGCGGAAGATGAAATGGAATACGGCGTAGGTATTCACGGCGAGCCAGGAATTAAGCGTGAAAAAATGTTGTCAGCAGATGAACTAGCGAACCGTATGACAAATGACCTTGTAAAAGATTTAGGAGTAAAAGATGGCGAGGAAATCGCACTTCTAGTTAACGGTTTTGGCGGAACACCACTGCAGGAACTTTACTTATTTAACAATGCAGTGACGCGAGAATTAGCTGCTAGAAACATTAAAATTAATAGAGTATTCGTCGGCAACTATATGACGAGTATCGATATGGCTGGTATGTCTTTAACTGTAATGAAATTAGATGATGAGTTAAAAACATTACTATCAAAAGAATGTAATACACCAGCGTTTAAAGTAGATGGACCAGTTGAAAGTGTAGAGTATGTAAATGTACTTGAAGAAACAGAAGAGAAGGAAGTTTCATTTGAACTAGAAACAGCAGAAGAACACGCTGTTATTAAAGATAATGTCATTACATTAAACAACATGATTTATCTCGTTGATAAAATGAGCGATATTATCATTAAAAATGAAGTACCGTTCTGTGAGCTAGATACGCATGCAGGTGATGGTGACTTCGGAATGAGTGTTGCAAAAGGATTTAAACAATTAAAACGTGAGTGGCATTCGATTGTAGAACAAGAAAATGTAACGATCGGATCATTCCTTGACGGTTGTTCTATGATTATTATGGAACATTGCGGCGGAGCTTCTGGTCCAATTTGGGGCGGTGCATTCCGCGCAGCTAGTAAAGCAGCAGGCGAGAAGCGTGAGTTAACAGTGAAAGAATTCGCTGAAATACTGCAAGCAGCACTGCAAGGCATCCAATCGATCGGTGAAAGATCATTCGGCAGAGGAGCAGTAGTTGGTGACAAAACGCTTGTTGACGCACTTGCTCCATGTGTAGACTCTTGGTTAGATAGCGCCTCAAACGAAGTAGACGTAAAAACTGCCTTTGAAAAAGGTGCAGAAGCAGCGGTTAAAGGAGCAGAGTACACGAAAGAAATCGTAGCTCGCATGGGCCGCGCTGGTACAGTTGGCGAAAGAAGTTTAGGATACCCTGATGCAGGTGCATATGCGCTTGGAGTTATCTTTACGGAGATTGCGGGTAGTTTGAAATAGGAATTGGAAAGTCCCTCTGCCTTAAGGTGGAGGGACTTTTATATAGTTGATATGTAGAAGACTTCTTTCGTTACTTTTTGCTTATTTGAGAGATTTCTTCAATCAAATTGTATTTTAGACTTAGTTTGTTTGTGATTGCAGCTTATCAATTTTCCAGTATGTTTCTAGAGGGTCTAAAGAGCTTTCAATATAAAACATATATTCATCTGCGGTACCTGGTACTTCAAAAGCTATTTTCAATTCTACCGTTTCATTTGGTTTAACTTGTATATTAGAAGGGTTTTGATCAAGCACCGTTCCTTTATAGGTCTTTCCGTCTTTTTCATCTTTTAAGTTATATTTTAATTCTGATAGTCCAATCGTTTGACCTCGTACATTTTTTACAGAGACATTAACAACTACGGAATCGTTGCTAGCATTTAAATATGCACTTTGAACGGCGGTCAAGTAATAGCCTCCCTTAACACTCTCACCAACTAATAAAATACCTTGTTCCAAGCGGCTCATATCTTCTTTTTCTTCAAAATTTATTAATTCTTCATTTTCATTTTTTGCGGTTGGTTCTTCTATTGAACCATTTTCAATGGCACTATCTGTTTTATCTTGTGTGCAAGCAGCCGTAACACTGACTAATACTAGAATGAAAGTAAGTAATATAGATAATTTTCTCATAAAATTTATCTGTCTCCTTAAGTTTCTCAATTTTGTGCAGCTATACATATAAGATTAACATAATGTCTCATTATTGGCTCAAAATAGGGGTCTTTTAGACGACTTATTCTTTTTACTTTTAATATACATTCGATTGGTTCTCGCGATATTTGTTAATCTTTTAAAACATTGGCTTAGTAATACCGAGGGTTATTATAGATATATTAATCATATAATTTGTCCATATCAAAATGAACGTTTTTTGCATTTAATATATTGTAAATATATTTTATTTTAGAAGGATCTGATTATATGGCTCATAAATCTACTGGAGTGTTTCGAGTTCCAGTTTCTGAAAATGGGATTATTCCAACTGCTCTCAACATTATGTTAAACAATGATTCACGCTGCCATACTAGTAATGTAACGGTAACTGTTAAGAGAAGTCGAAACACCTTTTTCCCAACTCAAAATGAATTAGTTGAAATCTCTCGTACTTTTGTTTCTTTAGAACCAAACAGAACAACTAAGATTGTGTTGTTTACTCCAGAATTTCAAGTAGAAGATTTCCTTGATGTCATCATTAGTGGAAATAAAGAGGATGTTAAGGATGTTCTTGTATATTCTTTCTTAGCAGATTCAGTAGGTCACAATCTGCCATCTACTGTTTTCAGAAATGCAGAATACACTTTTGCTTGCTGACACTGTGATGATGTATTCTTTCCTGTCGTATATCTGAATTGAAATGTTACAAGTAGCACTTCACGGCATACAATCTATCGGTGAAAGATCATTCGGCAGAGGAGCGGTAGTTGGTGAAAAAAGTTTAGGATATCCAGATGCAGGTGCACATACGCTTTGGGTTATCTTTACGGAAATTTTAGGTAGTTTGAAATAGAAATTAGAAGATCCCTTCTACCTTAAGGTGGAGGGGTTTTCTTAATATTGTTTTTTGATATATATTGCTAAGTATGTTCCCATAATTCATTCTATTGTATTGAGAATAATGTCATCTACATCAAAAAAACGGCTTATAAAAGGAACTAGTATTTGAAGGAGTTCCACCTCAAACATACTCCAATGCATATAAATATGTTTGAGGTGGATTTATTAACGAATTTTATATAGCATGAATGAAAATGGGATAAATAAAACAATGTTTCTTAGTATGTTTTTAAGAATTAATTGAGCAGGTCCTTTTGAAAATAAAAAAAGACACCCTAAGGTGCCTTCCTCTGAATTAAAAAAATAATATGGTTCTAAGTTTAAAAACTATTGGGATTTTTCTTGTGAGTTTTATAAGTAGTTTTTAAGAAATTATGAGTGGTTATTTTTGTTTTCGAAATATTCTTCTTTAATTATTTGTAATTTTTTTTCGTTTTTTGTTAATTCAAATATAAATAATGATTTTCTCATGTTATTAGCAACATCTTCTTCATTATATTGTTTAAGCTTTAATAAATTTGAACCTTTTCCATAGTATAGTTCACCCAATAAGTAAAAAGTATTTAGATTAATAGCTAATTGGATACCCTTATCAATGTATTTTATTGCTTCTTCGTATTGATATGTGTAACTTAAATTTTTTGCTAAATTATAAATGATTTTCAATTTAATTTCTTTATCTCTAGGAAAATCTAATTTGTTAAAATTATTTAAACATCTTTTAAGGATAGTAATACTTTTTTTGTATTCTTTATTTTCTGCATGAAGTATAGCCATTGTATGTAGAATATCTATTTCTCTCTCTGATAAAAAATCAATATTGGTTACAGTTAGTTTTAGTGCATTATTTAAAAGAGTTAAAGCCACTTTTGTTGAGTTATTCACACAATATATAGCAATTGCTTCATGCCATATTAGAAATTGTTTATCTTCTTTTGTTTGAAAATTATTTGTGTATTTTTCTCTTGTTACTATTTCATAAAGCTCTTTATATTGATGTTGCCTTATGCAATCCCTCATTACGTATTTTACGTTTTCTGTATATTTTAATTTCTTGTTTTGAGTTAGTGCAAATATACTATTTGGATCAACACCGAGTCTTTCTGATAATTGATATAACAATATGCTAGATGGATAAATCACACCTTTTTCGATCTTACTAATTTGACTTTGTGAACATATTCCGTGACATAAGTCGGATTGTGATATATTTTTTTTAATTCTAAGTTCTTTAATGGTAATACCCAAATCGTTAAATTCCATTTTTTCACCTACTATTTAGCACTTTATTAATATAAGAACATTCTCTAACCTTAATGTAATGTAAAGTTAATATAGTTGCAATTATTGTTTTAAAGGGCTTATCGTTTCTATAAGATGGTAAGATTTTTTTATGTACAAAAAAGACACTCTAAGGTGCCTTCTTGCGATTTGCTCCATTGTAATATGGTATTGGATGCCAGTCCAATTATTATTTTACCACGTTAAATAGCTTCGGTTATTGAGAAAAAAGACAACTCATTATTTGAATGCAAAAAGTCCTAGGGGGACTAGGACTTTTTGCTAGAATGAATATGATTTAAAAAAGGACTTATATAACGTAACATATGAATGTTTCGTAAATGTATCAAAAAAGTGAACAAAAGCGTTAATTTAAATAAAAAAAGCTCCGCGATAAAAGCTGCGGAGCTTCATAAGGTCGAGTTATGTCGTACTCACAAGGGATTTTAACATGAATGTTGTGGTGAAAATACTGGTAAATTTATCCCGTAAAATCCCGATTGGTTTAACTAATAATCAGTGGGGGATGAATAAAACTCCCACTGATTAAAGTTTCACTTCATTCGAAGGAATTCATGTTTTATAAATTAGATTATGAGAGTTGATATTCTCCATATTGACCAGAAAAGAACTAAAAATTCTAGTGAAATTCCAAGTGTTCGTTTCCTAGTTTTTTGAAATTCTTTTATTAAATAGCCAACAGCACTAATTGCTATAAGAATGAAAAGAATAAGTTCGAGTGTAACTGGCATTTTATCTACTCCTAATACTGTAATTTATTATATAAAGATTATAAGATATTTTTGTGGCTAGTGGTGAAAAATTCAATAGAACTATTTCTAAATGGAGTAAATCTTTCAACGGACCAAGCAAAGGTCAATACCAAAAATGTTATACAATATACGCATGGAGAGCCGTGGGGCTAAAGAAATATTGGAGTATAAAGAGTTGTTAGATCAAAGGATTATTACAGAAGAAGAGTTCGAAGTGTAGAAAAAAGTAATTATTAGGTATATAGATGAAACGCTCAAATGAGCGTTTTTTTTATTTATATATTCGCAAGTAAAATAACATAATATTACTATGAATCCTTATAACAATATGAATTTTTGCATATTTTAAATTTAATATATCCCTTAAAAACTTTTAATTGTATAATATATTTTGTCATATTTTTAGATTTTTCGACATAAACCAACAAAAATAGAGAACGTATTGGGAGAAGACATTATGTACACAAAACTATTAAAATCAATTACATCATTATCACTTATTGGTGGTGCGTTGTTATATACAAATGGCAGTGATGTGAAAGCTGCTGAAGTGGGTGTTTTTTCTGATGTGCCGACATCACATTGGTCATATCCTGCGATTAAAGATTTAGCAAGTAAGAATATTATTTCTGGTTATGGAAATGGGATATTTGGTTTTGGAGATGTTGCGACAAGGGAGCAAGTTGCGGCTTTAATTTATCGAGTGTTAGTACCAAATAAACAAGGCGGTTCGTTTAGTAATGATGGAACTCGTTACGTATTAAAGGATGGATCTACGTTTAAAAATCCTTACGGTGATATTAATCAAAATTCTACAATGTTCCCAGAAGAGGTATTAACTTTAACGAATTTAGGAGTTTTTAAAGGTGATGAAAATGGCCAATTTAGACCGAAAGCTTCTGTGAATCGTGCGGAAATGGCACAAATTCTTACGAATGCTTTCCATCTTGCGGCAAAACAAAAACATACCTTTAAGGATGTTCCAAATCCATTTTGGGCAGAAAATGCAATTAGTGCGGTGCAGTCAAATGGAATCGCAGATGGCACAGGGAACGGGAATTTTGAACCGTATGGCACAGTAACACGTGAACAGTATGCGCAGTTTTTATATAAAACTTTGAAGTATAAAAATGCTGATGTGAAAGATACAGGAGATGCGGCATTATTAACAGCGTTTAAAGAGGAAGTACAAAAGCGTATTAATACATACGAGACAAATATTACATTGCCATATAAAACGAAAAATAATAATACAAACGAAGTGATGAATACACTTTTTAACGCATATAAAGAAGTGGCAAGTAAAAATGAGTATACAAATAATAATAGATCGAATGTTTCATATGGGCTTTCTGGATCACCTGGAAATTATACGTTTACGCTTAAGATTACATATCGTGAAACGAAAGAACAGACGGAATATGTCATGAAACAAGCGAAAGCAATCGTTTCTTCTATTACTCAAGTTGGAATGGATGATCATGAAAAAGTGAAGGCGATTCATGATTACGTAGTAAAGCATGTTTCTTATGATACGTCTTATAAAGCTTACACAGCATATGAAGCACTTGTAAATCGTTCTGCGGTTTGCCAAGGTTACGCACTATTAACTTATCAATTATTAAAAGAAGCAGGAATTGAAAATCATTTCGTGACAGGAACTGGGGACGGACAACCTCATGCTTGGAATTTAGTAAAAATCGAAAACAAATGGTATCACCTTGATACAACATTCGATGATCCGGTTCCAGATGAGCAGGGCCGCGTAACGTATTCGTATTTCAATTTATCAGATGAACAAATCGCAAGAAATCATGAGTGGAACCGCGGAGACTATCCGCAAGCGACAACAAACTATTATAGTACACTGACAAATAAAATTGCGGCAGGTAGTAAGAAAACGCCTGCATATCAGCAAATATTAAAAGATACAAAGTTAAACTATCTAGGAAATGAATATATTGCAAATAACTATACTGAATTAAAAAATAAAATGCAGCAACGCTATAGTGCAAAACCAGAAAAGATAGAAGTACTTTATAAGCAATCAATGAACGGTGCTCTGCAAGATGTGAAAAATGCAATTGGGGAAATCGGTTATCCGCAAGGGTCCAACCGTGTTTCTTATAAAGCGGAGCCTTACAATGCGAAAGAAGGGTATTCTTTAGTGACGATTACGTTTACGTATTAAGAATGAGAAAAAGCATCTGTTTCAGATGCTTTTTTTATTATATTGATTCGACAAAATATGACAGGTGAAAGCGAATTGGTCTGTTATGATAATTTTTGGAATTTTACATTTTAGAGGATTAATCATGAATAAAAAGAAGATTTTCGCTGTGTTAATAGGAATTGTAGCCTTATTTGTAATTATTAATGTAGTTGTTACGAAAGAGAAAACGACATCAACCAGTGAAAAAATGTACTCTGAGAAAGAATATAATAAATTAGTAGATGAACATTTTGAAGAAACGCAAAAGTTGAAAAGTGATATGAGTGTGTTAGAAACTGAAAAAAAATCTCTTGAAGAGCAAATGAAGGCGAAGAATAAGCAAGGGTAAAACAAAAACGCTATCTTTTAAAAAGGTAGCGTTTTTGTTTTGGGTTATAAAGTTATTCCTACATTTGACATATACAGTCTGACTGTATAAAATTTAACTATACAGTTTAACTATACAGTTTAACTATACAGTTTAACTATATAGTTTAGCTATATAGTTATCGTTACATTGGAGGTCTTTATGAATAGAGATAAAAATTTACCATTAACGGAAACAACGTATTACGTTCTTTTAGCTTTATTAGAGCCAGCTCATGGATATTTAATTATGCAAAAGGTGGAGGAACTGAGTAATCATCAAGTGAAAATCGCAGCGGGTACATTGTATGGTGCGGTGGAAAATTTATTAAAACAAGGGTTAATAGAATCGGTAAAAAGTGAAGATAAAAGAAGAAAAGTGTATGTCATTACGGAACGCGGGAAAGAAGTATTGCATTTAGATTTTATGAGAATGCAGCACATTATTGCGGTTACAAAAAGTTTATTACACGTATAGTTAGGAGGAAACGATGATGTGGAGATTAAAATTCTTTTTAGACTTTGAGAAAGAGGAAAAATGGTTAGAAGAGATGGCTTGGAAAGGCTATCAACTAGAAAGCAATACATTTGGTTATACATTTAGATATACAGAACCGGAAGATGCGACGATTAAAATAGACCATAGAGTATTTAGTAGAAAAAGTGATTTTATTAATTACTGCACATTATTTGAAGATAGTGGTTGGGAGCATATAGCTGGTAATCGGTGGTCAGGTACGCAATATTTTAAAAAGGTAGATGAAGAAAGTGAAGATGACATTTTTTCAGATCCAATGTCACGAGCAGGGAAGTATAAGCGTCTATCTAAAACATTTTTAGAATTAGCGATCTGTTATTTGCCGATATTATTTTTATTTATGTATAGTAATACAATGAATTTAGGAGCCTTTGTAAATCCGAAAGAACTATACTTGACGCCAGGATTATGGGATAAGCAAGGTGCATCATTTCTATGGTCATTCTTATTTGAAACGCCATTTGCATTAATGAGAGGACTTTTTTTGATATTTATCCCCGTTGCGACATGTATGTTTTTCGTTTGCTCG
This sequence comes from Bacillus sp. RB3, assembly GCF_030164735.1. Classification (NCBI taxonomy): domain Bacteria; kingdom Bacillati; phylum Bacillota; class Bacilli; order Caryophanales; family Bacillaceae; genus Bacillus; species Bacillus sp. RB3. Next base: position 17,023 of record NZ_JASNGE010000041.1, on the reverse strand, counting down.
TATAAAGCAAATCGATTGTATGAAGAGAGAAGATGATAGGAGAAATCCCCTTAAAGTAGCTGCTTTGAGGGTTTTTTTGAATTTGTAAATGACTCTTCTTAAAATAGATATGAGATTAGAGAAGGACAATGATGTATTGGAGGTCACTATATCAAAAAAGAAAAGTGTATGTCTAGACGCATTTTAAATACAAAATAACCGATTCCTTATATGTTAAGAAATCGGTTATTTATTTCCCCACTTTTTTAGAGATCTTTTTCTTGTAATGGTTTTAAATGATTGATTTAAGGTTATAAACTTAAATCATAAATAAAAGATAAAATAAAAACTATATAAGAAATAAATGTAACGAAAACAAGGAAACATATAAACTGAGAATTAGATACATATTGTTCTATTCTTTTTTTCATGTTAATTCGTATTATTTTTCAAATGTGAAGTATCAATTGGAATTTGAGCTTTCCAAGAACCAATTACTTTTCCAATTCTAGTTATATTTACGTCTAAAGTAAGAGGCTGTTTAAAAACGTCTTTTTCTTCAGTAGTTATAACAAATGTAGCAACACCTTCAGGTCTATCATTATCACGAATGCCTATTTTATCTAACTTTTTACCTGCTGCCATAAGTTCAAAAGGAAGATAATCATCTGAATCATGGATAAATGATAGTCTCCCGTCATTTTTAATCTCAGGGTTTTCCTCTTGTTGCCCATCAATTTTACCATCATTCTCAAGATCTAATCCTGATGTATCAAATTCAAATGGTACTAAACTTCCGTCCGCTTTTTCCATTCTATAATGAACTGATATACGTGAATCTGCGATAAATACTTCTTTGAGATGTACAGTAATACCTTGATCTGTAATTTTTTCATCAATAGGAATATATTTACCATTCTTCATCATATCTTGTGTGATACCATTTTCATCTTTTATTCCTTCATTTACAACCTTATCGTTTGTAACTGCATTAGAAAAATACGAGGCAACATTTGTAGCCGCCACTTGTACTTGTGGAATCATTGCTGTTGTGAAAAGTGCTGCTGCAGCTACTGCTGTATAAATAAAACGTTTTGATTTTTTACTCATGTTTGTAAAGAGTCCCTTCTTTTGTTGTTTTTTGTGATTTATATTAGAAACATTGTCTAACTTGGAACGACTTTCAAATGTTTTCCATGCTTGTTCTATATCAATTTTGATTTCTTGTGGTGAATTTGCAGATTCTTCATCTAGCATTACGTTTTCCCATTGATTTAATTTACTAATTTCTATTAATAAATCTTGGCATGCTTCACATGTATCTAGGTGTTTTGTGAATTCCTTTCTTATATCATGAGAAAGTTCTCCATCAATATATGTTTGAATAAACCCGATATCATAACATTTCATTTGTTATGCCTCCTCCATTTGTTTATAAATCTTGCGAAATTTCATTTTGGCTCGGACCAATAATGTTCCAATAGAAGATATTTCAATTTGAAGTACTTCTGCAATTTCTTTATATTGAAAACCAGAGAATTTCATTAGTAAAAGGGTTCGTTCTCGATCATTCATTTTATTTAGTATTGTTTGGACCTTTGTAATTTCTTCTTTTCTTATCCAATCATCGTCTAATGATGAAACATTTTGTACTTCATGGTATTGTATTTCTTTATCAATCTTCGCTTGCTGCCTTTTTTCAGATCGAAAATGGTTATAGGCTACATAAGTAGAAGATTTAATCAACCATCCAGGTATGTTTTCAATCCCTTTCCAATCACTACGATATAATTGTAAAAATACTTCTTGTGCTAACTCTTCAGCGATAGATTGATCTTTAACGATCTAGATGATTTGTTTCACAGCGTAAGCATAGTACTGCTTAAATAAATCTTCAAAGGTCATATCAGAAGCATGACTTTCTTCATTTTCTATGGTTAACATGTTCGTTTAAACCTCACTTTCAATTTGATACCTGTATTATAGAGAAACCAGAAAAACGGATTTTGTGACAGTTTTTCTGGATATTTTTTATTATGTACTAAAAAAAGCATTCGTCTAATTAAAAGAGAAATGCAAAAAGGAAATGAAAACATAAAAACTATAACTCTTGCAGTAGTTGTCTATTAATGCACAAGAAAACAGTTAGTTTGTTGCCAAACTGTATCTAAACGTACAATTTCACTTCTTCTATTTTCATGAATATGTATAATTACATAAAATTTCAAAGAAAAAGAGAGTATACTTTCATATTGTGTAATAAAGATAAAGCCCGCCTACGGAAATAGGCGGGCTTTTTTTACTTATAAAGAAAAGACAACCTTTAAGGTGTCTTCCTTTTGAAATCTAGGTTGTCCAGTTTGTTTTACTTTGGTGCAATAGCAATATTGTTTGGAATAAAGTTTCACCATATTGCTATTAAACTAAAATATTAAGATTGCACTTAAACGAAATTTATAGCATCGAAGTTCATTTTGGAGGGGGGAATGTAATACTACATTTTTAAAGTATTCGTTACACTTGAACCTCTGCACATTACGTAGGGCTTTTTTCATGAAGAAAGGACACTCACGTGAGTGTCCTTTCGATAGTTTTTAGCAGAAGCAAGCAGCTCCAACGATGATTAATAAAATAAACAATACAACTAATAAAGCAAATCCTCCAGCGAAGCCACAGCCGCCACAACTACCACCAAAGCCCATAACAGTTCCTCCTTTAAATAGGAGGAGAAAAACAAAGGTTCACTCATGTGTTTTAACGGATTCCATTTACTTTATGCTTTTTACGAATAAATGGAGCAGGTCCTTTTCAAAATATATTTATTCTTAGCAGGAGTTCAAAGGAAAAACAGGAGAATCCATATTATTCTTTAAGAGCGAATAGATAGAAATCCGCTTTTATACCTTTCATTAAAATAATACTAGCATTATATATTATAAGGAATACTTGTCCTTAATTGTAAATGAAAGGGGGGAATTGATATGAGCTATGGCTATGGTCATCCTCCTGGAAGATGTCATAAACATCACAATGAAACTTTGTCAACGGGTGTATTACGTAGGCATTCCGCTACGTTATTTCTTACTGTTGAAGCTATGAATGTTGATCCAGATGATACTCGTAGAGTAACAGTTGAAATGTTTGATTGGTCATCTGGTTCTCCGGTATTGTTACCATTAATAGACCCTTCAACACAAACATTGCCACCTAATCGATATGTTACTTTTCGTTCAGCAGCTCTTCCTCCAGCACTTTTTGCTTATGAAGTAAGAATCATTCGTCCGAAAGATAGAGATGTTGTTACGAATGTTTTTGGTCTTAGTGCAATCGTATTTAACCCACAAGAAGGAAACAATGTTTTACAACATGATTTAGCAAAATTAGACCTTAAATAGATTTTATAAAGGTCTATTTATTGAGCATGATTAAAAAAAGAGTAGGATGTAATCCTACTTTTTTTTAACGTTAATTAGAACTTTAAAAGAAATCCTTCATTATTTTAGCATCTTTAATATTCACTATCACACCTTCTACCTTATCTTTCTTCTCATCTTTAGCAATCGAAATTTGCTCCTTATTATCAGCCCACACAAGAAATTCTTCTTTTGAGTCATCTTTATATGTAACAGTAATAGTAGAATGTGCAGATTCTCTCTTTTTTTGATCTAGTGTGATTTGTTTAGGAGTGCCTTTTTGGACTGCTGAAACGATAGATTGTATCATTTTTTCGTTGTCTGTTTGAGATTTGGAAGTAGTATGATTTGTTGTTTTCAGTATTTCAATGTCTGTAATATTAGCAGAATTTAATTGAAAGGTATTTTGTTTATGTTCTTGCTTAACTTGTGAAGCTTTATCTGTAGCCGAGGTACTTGTACAACCTATTAAAGTGAAAGATAAAGCGGTTAGAGCGCATATAGATATGATTTTTTTCATAGTATCCCTCCTCAAGTTTAATTATAACAATTTTCTGTTAATTTAGGTAGTTATTGTAAGGAGAAGATGTTTTAAAGTGGTAAATGATGATGTTCATTCTCTATTAAAATCAAAATTCACATAACTTTTTTCATATTTTATGTTTAACATTTCGAAAATGGGTGTACTACATATAATATAACAAATAATTCATTTTAAAGGAGGAAGTTAAAGATGGAAACGAAGTATAGTAAACCTTTTGTATATGAATTTATTACGGAGAAAGAGGTCATGAATGCGGCGAATGATCTCGTGAAAAAAGGAATAGACCAAAAAGATATTTACGTATTAACGCATGAGAAAGATAGGACAGATAGAATTGCGGACAATGCAGACGTGAATACAATTGGGATAAAAGAGGAGGGACTTGGGACAAGCATTATTAACGTCTTTCAAAAAACAGGAGATCAGTTAAGAAATAAAATGCAAGAGTTAGGGCTTAATGAGGAAGAAGCGAACTTTTATGAAGAAAAACTGGATGAAGGGAAAATCTTGTTATTCGTTAAGGATTTAGAAAGAGTCGGTGAATGGTTACAAGAAAGAAGATGCATGTATTCTATTTAAATTTGTATCCTTTAAATCTATAAATCTATTACGAAAAGGAGATTGTAAATATGAGTGAGAACGGACTAAAAGAACAAGTTAAAGGTAAAGTTGAAAAGAAAAAAGGACAAGTAAAAGAAGGAATTGGTGAAGTTACAGAAGATAGAGAGTTGAAAAATGAAGGGAAGTGGGAAAAAACGAAGGGAACGATAAAAGAAAAAGTCGGAAAAGTGAAACAAAAGATAAGTGATGAATTGGATAATAAAGAATAATATATGTTCATCAAGCTTTAGTTACATACTAAAGCTTGATGAATTCAATATAAAACGAATATAGGAGGTTTAATTGTGGGACTTATTATTACGTGTATTGTAGGTGGACTTATTGGTGCGTTAGCTGGAATGATTACAGGAAAAGACTTTCCGTTAGGTATAGTTGGTAACGTGATTGCCGGATTAATCGGATCTTGGGTAGGTAGTGCGTTATTTGGTCATTGGGGTCCTGAATGGGGAGGCATTTTTGTTCTTCCAGCGTTATTAGGTGCAATCGTCTTTATTTTAATCGTTACATTCTTCTCTAGAATGCTGCGGAAAGCGTAAGTATGATAATAAATAGTAATCTTAAGTTTATTATATATAGTTATAAAGTTAATGAACTGATAAAAATACATAAAAAAGCATCCAATTAAACTAATTTGGATGCTTTTTTATGTATTTTACATAGGAATGAGTGGAGGATGAAGAACCCCCACTCATTAACATTACACTTTCTATTATGTATTAAGCCATCGTTACCTTTTTACAATTATTTATTCTTACGACTTGCCTTGGTTCTATATGAGATAAGTCCTCGCTATTACTTATATCAACTACAATTGTATTCGTTAGTATGTTAATAATGGAACCAACTAATTTTGTAGCATGATCGTGTCGATAAGAAAATTGAACGAAATCTCCCTTTTTAAAGTTGTGCTCTTCCATAGATAGATCCCCCTAAAAATAATGTTTATACATTATACATACACAAAATTATAAGTTTTAAACATTTATTAGTACGATTTAAGTGTTAAGCCGAGAAAGGTGTAGAAAATTTATTTATAATGAAAATAAAAAAATATGTTTAAAACTAATTTTTATGGGTAATTAAATAGTAAAAGTTCGAGATAAGGGGGCGGAAATGATGAATTTGGCAATAAATATTTTGCAAAATGATGTAGGTTATACGGTACAACTTAATGGTGAGATTGATGCGTATACGGCATCAGATTTAAAAAATAAGGTAATGCCTATTACAAGCGAAAAAGAGGTTCATATTGTAGTAGATTTTCATAACGTAGATTATATGGATAGTACAGGCTTAGGAGTTTTTATAGCTTTATTAAAAGCAGTTAAGAAAAATGATGGGAAGCTAGAGTTTACTGGTGTGTCTAAAAGGCTAAAAAGATTATTTGATATTACAGGGCTAACAGAAATATTAAATTTGAATTCCGATTTTGAAAAAGTAGAAAGAAGGTGACTAGGGATGATGGAGAGATTTGAAAAGATAGAAATGAAAATTCCTGCAAAAGCAGAATATGTGGCTATTATTCGTTTAACAATGGCTGGTGTTGCGAATCGAATGGGCTTTGCTTATGACGATATAGAAGATATGAAAATTGCTATTAGTGAAGCATGTACAAACATTGTACAACATGCATATAAAGAAGACGTTGGAGAAATTACAATTGTCTTTGGCTTATATGAAGATCGATTAGAAATTATGGCTGCGGATAATGGAGTTAGCTTTGATTTTAATAGCTTAAAAAGTAAAGTTGGTCCGTATGATATTAATAAACCAGTAGAACATTTGCCAGAAAATGGTTTAGGTTTATATTTAATCAATACGTTAATGGATGACATACAAATTATGCATGATGAGGGCATGACAGTTTTAATGACAAAATATATACAAAGAGAGCAGGTGGAGAATGATGGAAATCCAATCTCAACCTACAAATCTTACTAAAGAAGACGTTATTAAACTAATTGCAGACTTCCAACAAAACCAATGTGATGAAGCACAGGAAAGATTGGTTAATCACTATAAAAATCTTGTATACTCCATTGCATATCGCTATTCAAAAGGTGGGCCGATGCATGAAGATATTATACAAGTAGGAATGTTAGGGCTCTTAGGTGCAATAAGAAGGTATGATTATTCGATAGGGAATGCTTTTGAGCCGTTTGCAATACCTACAATAGTAGGCGAAATAAAGAAATATTTACGTGATAAAACTTGGGGTATTCACGTTCCAAGGCGAATTAAAGATTTAGGCGGGAAGATTAAACTTGCGATAGAGGAGCTAACAGATCGTTTCCAGCGTTCACCAAAGATTATAGAGATTGCAGATCATTTAGGACTATCCGAAGAGGAAGTGCTAGAAATTATGGATGCGAAAAATAATTATCGCGTATCTTCCTTAGATGATGTAGTTGAAAATTCATCTGATGGCAGTTCGGTAGCGAGGATTGAATCTGTAGGTGAAGTAGAGCAAGGATATGAAGAGACAGAAAGGCGTCTCGTTTTAAAGGATATTTTCAACGTATTAAATGACACAGAAAAGAGTGTTATTCATTATATATTTGGAGAAAATTTAAATCAAAAAGATACAGGGGAACGGTTAGGTATTTCACAAATGCACGTTTCTCGTATTAAAAGACAAGCGATAAGTAAATTGAAGCAAGCAGCATTTTTAGATACATAAAAATTTAAAATCATTATGTTTAAAACATGAGAAAAGGGGTAGTTATTAAATATAGGAGGAGATATAAAAATGTCACACGATGTGAAAGAACTAATCGAAGGATTGAATGAAGATTTAGCAGGAGAATACTCAGCAATTATTATGTATAACCATAATGCAGCTACAGTTTCTGGTATATATAGACAAGTGTTAAAACCTTTCTTTGAATCTGAAATTAGTGATGAACAAGGACATGCCCTATATTTAGCGGAGAAAATTAAGACGTTAGGTGGTACACCTACTACAATCCCTTTACCAGTGAAACAAGTAGAAGATGTTAGAGAAATGTTAGAGTCGGCTAGACAATCAGAATATGAGACAATTAAGCGTTATGAAACGAGAAAAGAACAGGCAGCGAAATTAAATATGACAGAGTTAGTTGTAAAGTTAGAAGATATGATTGCAGATGAAACAAATCATATGGAAGAATTAGATCGTCTTTTAAATGACAAAGCAATGGTGTTAAATTAATAGTGGAAATTTATAGAATGAAAGAACAAACTCTCATTTCTGGGGGTTTGTTCTTTTGCTGTATAAAAATTATGTTAGAGTAGGAAATTTTCATTTTGTAACTGAGTATGCAATACTAGAAAAATAGAAAATGATAATAGATTTACATTTTAAATAAGAAAAGGGGAAATAACTTGTGTCCATTTTAATTGTCGATGATAATCCGGTTAACATCTTTGTAATTGAAAAAATTTTAAAACAAGCCGGATATCAGGATCTTGTATCGCTGAATTCTGCACAAGAGCTTTTCGAATACATTCAATTTGGAGAAGATTCTTCCAGGTATAATGAAATTGATTTAATCTTATTAGATATTATGATGCCTGAAATTGATGGACTTGAAGTTTGTAGGCGATTACAAAAAGAGGAGAAGTTTAAAGATATTCCTATTATTTTTGTTACAGCTTTAGAGGATGCCAATAAATTGGCCGAAGCTCTTGATATGGGGGCAATGGATTATATTACGAAACCTATAAATAAAGTTGAACTATTAGCACGTATGCGTGTAGCGTTACGCTTGAAATCGGAATTAAATTGGCATAAAGAACAAGAAGAAAATCTTCGGAATGAACTAGATTTAGCTACGCAAGTACAAAGAAACTTATTAAGTAGCCCATTAAGAGAAGATTATATAAAAATTGAAGCAAGTTACTTACCTTCATTTAAATTAGCTGGAGATATGTATTATTGGTATAAAATCGATGAAAACCGCTACGGTATTATATTATTAGACGTGATGGGACATGGTATATCTGCTTCATTAGTTTGTATGTTTATTTCGTCTGTATTACGTGAAACGATTAAATCTTTAATCGATCCAGAACTTGTCATTAAAGACTTAAATAAATATATGACTCTTTTACATAATGAGAATGACGATATTCCATATTATTTTACAGCGATATATTTAGTAGTAGATACAGAAAAGAGAACGATTGAATATGTAAATGCAGGGCATCCTTCTGGATACGTTTTAGTTGATGAAACAAATATGGTTGAACTAAATCGCGGGAGTTGTGCGGTAGGATTTTTTGATGAAATAAAAGTTAAAAAGACAGTTATACCTTTTGAGAAGAACGCTCAAATCGTATTGTTTACAGATGGTGTTCTTGAAGCAATTGCAAATGATGAATTTGAGGCTGAAGAGAAATTACGTACTTTTACAGAAAGAAAATGGGGAGATTTAGAAGGCGAGATAGAAGGGTTTTACAAGGAAGAACAAAAGAAAGCGCAATCAGATGATATGTGTCTAATTATGATACAAACGAATGCGAAATAAAAAGCGTATGAAATCCAAACAGAGGATTTCATACGCTTTTTATTGTATTTTTTGATAAATTTGTTCGCTAGGATTAAATTGGGTATAATGCGGCATTATATTTGAAAAACGAAGAGTTTCTTTATTTCCTAAACATAGAAAACCATTGTGACCTAAGCTTTCATAAAATAGTTGCTGCACTTGATTTTGAAGTTTACTTGTAAAGTAAATTAAAACGTTACGACAAAGTATAATATGAAACTCGTTAAAAGATTGATCGGTTACTAAATTATGCTGTGCAAAAATAATGTTTTGTAAAAGTGATGGATTAAAATAAGCAAAACGATTATCTGTTGAATAATAGTTAGAAAATGCTTGTGTACCGCCAGCTTGTAAATAATTTTTCGTATAAGTTTGCATTTTATTTAACGGGAGGATAGCTTGTTTTGCTTTTTCTAACACATTTGTATTCATATCTGTTGCGTAAATAACCGACTTTTCACTTAATCCTTCTTCGTGAAGTAAGATGGACATTGATAATACTTCTTCACCAGTTGCGCATCCAGCATGCCAAATTCTAATTTCAGGTTGCTTTTTTAATTCAGGAATAACATGCTCTCTAAGCGCTTTAAAAAAGGCAGGGTTACGGAACATCTCAGTTACATTAATCGAGAAATCATTTAATAACTGTTCTAAAACCCCTTCCTCGTGAATTACTTTTTCAATTAATTTTGAAATGGTAGGGATATTAGAGAGCTGCATTCTATTACAAATTCTTCTATAAATAGATGTGCGAGCATATTGGCGAAAATCAAATCCTGATAGTTTAAATACCGCTTCCAATAGTAATTCAATTTCTAAGTTCGTGCGCTCATCCGTATCTACTGATGGATCAAAATTATAATACTTATTTTCCACTCCAACTAAACCTCACTTATTTTATTAACCATACACTCATTACTGAATAGAGTTGATGTAGATTTAATGGTTTACTTATATAATCTGAAGCGCCAGCAGATAAACATTTTTCCTTATCATTTGGCATTGCTTTAGCAGTTAATGCGATAATAGGTATTTCATTTAACCCTAAGTTCATTCGGATATTTTCCATCGTTTCATAACCGTCCATATTAGGCATCATAATATCCATTAAAATAAGGTCAATATTTGTATTACTTTTTAGTATTTCTAAACACTCTAAGCCGTTTTGGGCAGTAATAATGTTTGCATTTTGTTTTTTTAATGCGTTTTGTAACGCAAATATATTTCGATGATCATCATCGACAATTAAAATGGTTTTCTCTTGGAAGACGTTATTTGTTTCGGGAGTAACGATAGTTTCTTCAACAACTTCAGCAGGAATAACATCTTCTATCGTTGCTGCGACTTCTAAATTGGATAACTGTATATCTGGTAATCCATTTGGAAGGTTAGGAATATATACCGTGAAAGTACTACCTTCTCCTACATTACTCTCTAACGTAATCCAACCACCTAACAATCTAGCAAACTCTTTACAAATAGATAAACCTAATCCTGTACCACCATACTTCCGAATCGTTGCGCCATCTGCCTGTTGAAAGGCTTCGAAAATAAGTTGATGCTGTTCTTTAGCGATACCAATACCAGTATCTTTTACTGAAATTGTAATCCAATCTTTACTTATAGACTGCATATCATGACTTAAATTACTTGTTTCTATCGAATCGAAATGTAAAGAAACGGATCCTTTTTCTGTAAATTTAAATGCATTGGATAATAAGTTTTTAATAATTTGCTCAATCCGTTTTGCATCTGTATAAAACAGATCAGGAATCGTATCACTGTCTTCAATAGTAAATTCGACATTTTTTTGTGCAGCTATATGTAAAAAGTTTTGATGCATATTGGCTGCCATGTCACTTATGTTCATTGCTTCAAAAATGATGTCTAGTTTGCCTGCTTCTACTTTAGATAAATCGAGTATGTCATTAATTAAAGTAAGTAAGTCTTTCCCTGATGAATGAATGACAGTTGCTAATTTAATCTCATCGTCGGATAAATTGTTATCATGATTTTCTCTTAACATTTCAGATAATAGTAAAATACTATTTAACGGTGTGCGTAATTCATGTGACATATTTGCTAGGAACTCAGATTTGTATTTTGAGCTGCGTAACAACTCGCTTGCTTTTTCTTCTAATTCTGATTTAGTAATTTGTAAGTCAGCTGTCTTCTGCTCAGCCTCTTCAGTTCTAGACTCTAATTGTTCATTCGTTGTTCGTAATTCTTCTGCTTGCATTTGTAGTTCTTCCGCTTGCGTTTGCAATTCTTCTGATTGAACTTGTAACTCTTCTGTCATTGCTTGTGATTCATGTAAAAGAGTTTGAATTCGCATACGTCCCATAATGCTATGGATTGTTAAACCTAGATTATCAACGGTTTGTTGAATTAAATCTTGATGTAAATCTGAAATCTCAGTTACACTTACTAACTCCATTACTGCGATTACTTCATCCTCAAATAAGATAGGGATGATTAATAGATTTTTAGGACGTATTTCTAATACTCCGCTAGTGACATAACGAAACTCTTCGGGTATATCCCTGAGAATAAAACTTTTCTTTTCTAAGGCAGACTGTCCAATGAAACCTTCACCCATTTGAATGGATTGTTTCCCAATATCAGCACCTTGATCGGCGAAAGAAGCTTTTTTCACATAGTAGACAGTTTCTTCATATTCTTCACGTACATAAAATGCACCGCAAGAAGTTTGCGTTTTTTGTATAATTCCACTAAGAATTTTTTTACCTAACATCTCAATAGAAGATACACCTTGATACATTAAAATTAATTCTGCAAGCTCCGTTTGTAACCACTCTCTTTTCGATATTTCGTCTAGTAGGTGATTCGTTGTATGAGCAAGATCTTTTATTTCATCACGTGTGTTTACATGAATTCTTTCCGTGATTTTTTCTTTAGAAGAAATGGATTTAATAGCTTGAATTACATTTTTAATCGTTTTTGTAATGGAATTCGAAATATAGAGTGAAATGATAATAGAAATACAAGAAAGTAAGAACAATAAACTGTATAACCAAATCTCTAATTTATTATTTTCAGTATCTAATTGTGCTGCTCTTTTTTTTGTTAATTGCTCCTCAGTGCTACGGAAGTTAGTTACCTGTGACTGTAATGACTGAATTTGAGTCGTGTCGATTGTTTGTACATTATTACTATTATGATTTGCAATTAACGGGTGAATCTCTTTATTTATCCAACTAATAATATTTTCGTTAATCTGTTTTAATTTTTCTTGCTGAGATGGGTTATCCTCTAATAATGAGAAAAGATCTTGATAATGCTTTTCGTAATCCTTTTCCGCAGAATTAAGAGATTGTACGTAATTTGGATTATTAGAAATGATAAACCCTTTCGCTTTATTTTCAATTGTTAGTAAATCTTTCTCCACTTGATTTGTTAAATTGAGAACTTTAAAATCGTGATCAATAATAAAATTACGAGATTTTTGTAAATTAGAAATCTCATTGTTCAACATAATGAAAGAAACAAGTAAGAACAAAATGATAACTAAATAACCAGCCATAATTTTGTAGCGAATACTAAATTTTGCTTTCGAGTTCATTAAAAATTCCTACCTTCAAGGTTATTAAAACTTTTCTATTTTAAAGAATGAAAAACGTAATATATATTATATCAGTTTTCATAAGGCTAAACTAGAAATCCCCCTATTGTATTAGGGGGTTCTTTTTTTATAGAGGAAATCATTTTGAAATATAAAAACATATATGAAAGGTAGTAAACGAGGGAATAGAGGATAACAAATATTCTAAGAAGGGAAGAGTGTTCTTAAAGCTCTTTTTGCATCTATTCCTTCAAAAATAAATAATACAAGATCTCTCTTTTTTACAGTAAGGAAAAAGGATACTAGAGTGCTTAAGTTTTTAATAGAAGTAAGTGTTCCGTGTTTACTTATAAATACATTCGTTTGAAATGTTGTCATTAAAGCATAAAAATGATGAATCTGAGTTATTGTAGGTGTTTCATTATAAGAAATAGTAGTAGAGTGAATGGCGTTCATCGTAATATTCCTTTCCATATAGTAAGCATAACAATATAAACATACCCGTTTAAAAAAATGTTAAACATATAAATAAGAAAAAATATAATTATAGTTTTTTACGTTTAGAAAAGGTTAGGAAGGGTATACATATACTACAAAGAGATTGACTGAAGATGAATTGTAAGATGTCTATGTTTAGTAGATTAGTCTATCAAAATATACTTTTACTTTAAATAAAAAGGAGCCTGGTATACATGAATGAAATGATGATTAATATTACATTTGATTTAATTTACTTGTTAAGTAGTTCACTTGTAGTGCTTTTACTATTCGCTTTTTTCGTAAATGGTTATGTTAATAAGAAAATTAGTGTATACAGAAATGAAGAAAAATAAAGATACATTATATAAAAATTTAGGAGGTTAATAGTTATGAATGTAGATAGAAAAATAGTAGGTGTTTTTAGAACAATTGATGATGCGGCACTCGTTATTAATGAATTAAATGAAAAAGGATACTCAGCAGACAACATTTCAGCTATTGCGAAAGATCAAAAGGAAATTGAACATCTGGAAGAAAAATCGGGTGAAAAAGTGAATAGCGAAACTGCACATAAAGCAGATATCTTTTCAGCGACAGGGCTTGTAGCTGGAGGAGTAGCAGGCGGACTCGGTGGTTTATTAACAGGTCTTGGTATACTTGCCGTTTCTGGAATGGGTCCAATTGTAGCAGCAGGACCAATCGCAGCAGCTATTGGAGGAGCTGGTATTGGCGGAGGAGCTGGAAGTTTAATAGGAGCATTTATCGGCTTAGGAATCCCTGAAGACCATGCTAAAAAGTATGAAGAATATATTTACGATGGAAATATATTAATTTTAGTAGATGCAAAATTAGATGATAAGTTAGAAATCTATAAAATATTTGATAAGCATAATGCCTATAACTCTGATTTCTTTAAATAAAATGTAAACAAAGTGAATATCGTTTTTGATCTTACAACTTTGGCGCGGCCGAGGAGTCGTATGACTATAAGAGAGGAAGGGCTTATAGTAAAAGATCAAGTCCTATTATGATATTGAGAAGGGAAGAGGTGTCTATTCGTGATTGTAAAAATATTAAAGGATAGTAGTAATAGTTTCCTTTGCACAGTTCAAAGTAAAAATGGAGATCGGTATGTGAAAAAATGGTTTAGTAAACATGAAAATAATAAAGAATTAGGGCGACCAACTTTTAAAGAAGTAGAAAAGGATTGGAAAGAAAATAGAGACTCGTTTATGTATCCCAATATTAAAGCGCTTTATTAAAATGAAACATAAAGCGCGTTTTATTATTACAAAATTGTCACACTCCTGTAAGGTAATTCAATAGATTAGTTACTTTTTCCATGTCATAATAAAGACATAAGAAAGCTAATCAAAAATTATAATTTATAGGAGAGTGTCAGTCATGATTGTAACAACAACGTCTGGAATTCAAGGTAAAGAAATTATTGAGTATATCGATATTGTAAATGGTGAAGCTATTATGGGTGCAAATATTGTCCGCGATTTATTCGCTTCTGTTCGTGATGTTGTCGGTGGTCGTGCTGGTTCTTATGAAAGTAAGCTAAAAGAAGCTCGTGATATTGCGATGGACGAAATGAAAGAACTTGCAAAACAAAAAGGTGCGAACGCTATCGTTGGTGTTGACGTAGATTACGAAGTTGTTCGTGATGGAATGTTAATGGTTGCTGTAAGTGGTACAGCTGTACGTATATAAGTAAATAAAAAACAGGCTCACCCCTTGAAGTTTATGCTTTGAGGGGGTTTTTATTTTTCTTTTGTTCATGACTAAAGTTAAAATAGAGAAGGGCCGATGTACTAGCTCGCTTATTTCAAATGTAGTATATTATTTCTTAAGAAAAAGTGATAAAATGGAATTTTTTGTATTTAAAGAAGGTGTTAACTTTATGACAAATAATAAAATTGCTATTTGAGATATGAAGAGAATTAGTGGTATGAATAATTTTAGAAAGTGTATAGTTGATAAAAATAAACGATGGAGTATGTAAAGAGTTATATTACATAAAATTTATTATGAATGGAGGCGGTTACACTATGTTTTGGTTAGGATGTTTTTTAGGCTACATTGTAGGTTCTGTTATTACATGTGCGCTACTTTACTTTGGATATAGATCCAATGAAAATAAAAAAGCGGATATGCAAAAAGGGGAGGAGAGAAAAATCAATAAAAGAGGTGTATAGTAGGCGAAAGGTAAGGTGATAACATTGATGCAAAAATAAAGGACAGTTACATATTTTATATGATTACTATGTACTGTCCCACTTATTCCTTTTGGATTAGGAAAAATTGTTTCCTGTCTTGCTATAAAATTCATAGGCAAAAAAAACAAATAAATAGCCTATTCCGGATCCTAAACTCACTGCAAGAAGTGAATAATCCGGGAAAAACATGCCGAAAATCAAACCGATTATACAGCCGACAAGCATTCCTATCGGTATGAAACTGTCTAATAAAATTTGAGCCTCATTTGATTTTTTCTTACCCAATTTGCCGTGCTTATATTTATGTTCCAATCTTTTTATTACAAATACTACAATTCCGCCGACTAGTATAATAGGCCAAATTGCCGAAATGAACCACATGTTAGAAGCTCCTTTCACCTTTCAATATAATTGTACCAAAAAATTACAATTATAGACTGCTAAACGTACTATCTAGTCTATTTAAAAGGTAAATGCAAAAGACTTCTTCTTTTGCATTTAATAACTCGTCAAAAACACTTTCCGATACGATAAACTTAACTAAATCTATACAATTCAATCAAATTTACACAAGTTAGTGCTTCATCGTGTTCTCGCAACCCCGAAGGGACGAGGGGTATAACACTCCACACGAGGCAGTATCGTTACCTCCTATTATCAAGCATTTATTTTATCCATCTTGATAAATTTATCGCAGCATTTACATCCCTATCGTGATAGCTATTGCATGAAGCACAACACCACTCACGTATTTTTAAGCTCCACTGTCCTTCTGGTTGAACTGAATGGTCGTATTTTACTCCGCAACATGAGCAAATCTTGCTTGAAGCGAACCATTTATCAGCTTTTACATACGCAATGCCGTACTTCTCGCACTTGTATGACAAACATTGAAAGAAGAAGTGTAATTTTTGAAATGAAAATGCTTTCGATAGTTTTTTGTTTTTTAACAGGTTTGAAATAGATAAGTCTTCCACAACAATCCTCATTGGTTTGGTTTTCACCAATTTAGCTGTTGCTTGATGGATATGGTTATTTCGGATATTCATAATTTTCCTAGATAACCGCAGGTGCTCAGCTTTCGCTTTTTCATATCCAGCAGATTGAATTTTCACACCTTTTTTAAATCTCCTAGACATATCTCTTTGCGCTGACTTTTTCCTTTTCAAAAGTTTTTTAACCTTGGCGTCTTTGTTTATATTTCGTTCTTTCGTACCATTAGAAGCTACAAACAGCTCTTTTAAACCAACATCCACACCGATTGACTCATTGGTTAGTTCTTGTGATTCAAAGTCTTCTTGGAACCCCACACTAATCCACCAGTGGCGACCATCAAAGGTAACTCTTGGATTGGATGGTTTTTTATTTCTTGGTAGTTGTTGGCTTGTTTTCACTTCTCCAATAGACTGAATATGAACGACTTTTTTTCCTATAATCAGTCTTTCATAATTGGCATAAAATCCTTGGATCAAATCTTTTTTTGATTTATAAGAAGTGTGAGAACCATTTTTGTACTTTTTGAACGAATTTTTTCTCGCCGTATCAAAATCTTTTGAAGCCTGTTTAGGAACTTGTGCATTAATGTCTTTTAACCACTCATATCTCTTTCGCTTCTTGATCTTTGTAAATCGTTTCTGTAAAGCTAACTGTGA
>NZ_JASNGE010000040.1:0-40883 GCF_030164735.1 Bacillus sp. RB3 | reverse complement strand
GAGGAATATAATATTAAATTAATATGGTAGATGTAATTTTCAAATAAAGAGAATAGCTGAAACATCAATGATCTAAGTGAACCGCACCTCCAATGTATTAGATAGTTATCTAATAATTGGAGATGTGGTTTTATTATTTTGATTTGCAATAACCCTAATCAGTTAGTTAATTAGAATCAAATAAGAAACATAGAAATAGGGGGAATAATATGAATTGGAGGTTCCTTCCTGAGAGTAGGGAGTCTCTTTAATCTCGCTACCGATAATTAAATAATATGTTAATTAGATTTGATTATTGTATGCATCGCCTTTTCTTCAATAAATATTAAGTGATAAACTTCATATATAGTATATAAGGAGATTATCTCATGGGTTATTTATAAATATTAGATGGGGAGTATTTGACACATACATAACCTAAAGATTTAGATGAAATTAATATAGATAAGTATTTACTACGATTGCCTTCCTATTTTTCTTAGAATTTTTTTAGTGAATCAAAATTTAAATTGCGTATACATCTTTTGTACTAGTAGACCTAAGTCTAAAAGTATGTACAATTAGACCATTTGACTAATGGGTAAACTTCACAAACTGATATATACTAGTATTGTGTCTTGCCTTTTTAGGTGTAGTACACAGCCGGTGATTGGCTAGTGGATGTCCTTCCATTTTGCCAGTGCCGGTTTTTTGTTGGATAATAGAGAAAATGAATTTTTTATAAGGAAAGAAGGGGTTGTTTTGAAAGATGTAAATTCTATCTTTATGAGAGAAAAGATTGCTAGTTTTTATCTTTATTTTATTTCTTTTCTTGGTTTGGTTACTATAACTATATCTTTACTTGAAATTAAAATCCCTTCTCATCTAACAATACTAATATTGTTGTTACTTTTTATGGGGATTGCAGAGTATTTTCCTGTAAGATTTTGGAGAGGAACTAGTTCGCTTACCTTTCCGATAATTTACGCTATGAGTTGGCAGTTTGGAATCCATATAACTATTGTTGCTATTGTACTTGTGACGCTAATTATTCACCTGCATCGTCGTTCACCGATACAAAGAATGTTATTTAATAGTACTCAACATGCACTTAGTTTGATCTTTGCCAAATGGTTTTCAGACAAATGTATGTCCTTAATAATTAATAAGATAGGTATGTCAGTTCTGTATGAGAATTTAATATCTTTGTTATTATTTTGCATGTTTTTTTGTTTTTTCAACAATCGCTTTTACGATTTGTTAATGATACTTCTTCCGCAGCCATATTCAATTTATCAATGGTATAAAAAAACTATTACGGTATTTCTTTGCGAAACTTTTGGTTTCTCTTATGCGGCACTGATGCATGTACTAATTAGTACATATAGTGTGGAAGTAAACGAAGTTACAGTGCTGTTTTTCTTTTTTCCACTTGTAGCAACTTCCGTTATTAGTTCTTTTTCTGTACGGATAAGGATGGAGAAAGAACGATTATATGAGTTATTTCTTATTACGACCGAAATTAGTCGAGGATTAACTGGAGGAAACTTGAAGCATATTAAACAAGCACTTAAAGGTTTTTTTGGCATACAAGCATATGTAATATGGACAAAAGATGATGGAAACTGGAATATTCTATTAAAAGATGGGAAAGTTCGCCTTGATATTTCTGATCATTTAGAAAATTACGATGCGTTTGAGGGACTTTCTAAAAATCTTGTATTTAATGATTGGAAAATTGGTACGGCTCCTGGAGATGAAATATTTGAAAGTGTCATACGCTCACTTGTATATTTTCCTCTTATTGTTAATGATGAACTAGTCGGAATGTTTGTTGCAGGGAAAAGTAGAAATGCGGGCTTCTTTCCAGAAGATGTACAGTCGTTAGCTACATTTTCTAACCAATTAGCTAACGTAGTTAAAACAAGGATATTAATTTCTGAACAGGAAAAAAGAATGATTTTAGAAGAAAGAAATAGAATTGCTCGAGAAATTCACGATGGTATTGCGCAAACATTAGCCGGGGTGATATTCCAACTAGAATCCGCGCAGAAAAAATACCGTGATAAACCAAAAGACATGCAGCAAGTAGTAGAGAAAAGCATAAAAGATTTAAGAGAAAGCCTAGGAGAAGTTCGCTATTCTATTTATGCTTTAAAACCATATCCGACACAACAATTGGGACTTAAGCAGGCGATAGCAAGTAAAATAAAATCTTTAAGACAAGAATATGAACTAGACATTACATATCATGAAAGAGGTCATGCACGTGCGCTTAGTTTTTCAAAAGAAAGAGTTATATTTGATACATTACAAGAGAGTTTGCAAAACATTGTAAAACATGCACAGGCAAAAAAGGCTGATGTTTTACTCAGCTATCAAAGTGAACACGTGCTTTTAAGGGTTAAGGATAACGGAGTTGGCTTTTCACTATTTGAGTCTATGGTTAAAACGAAGAATGAGCCACATTATGGTATATTACATATGAATGAACAAGCTGACCAATTAGGGGCTACTTTACAGATTGATAGTTCTGTAGGAAAAGGGACAGAAATTACACTGTTAATTCCAGATTCACAAACAAGGGGTGCGTAAAATGATTAAAATATTAGTAGTAGATGATCATGCTTTTTTACGGGATGCAATTCGGAGCATACTAGAGGATGAATCTGATATGAAAGTGGTTGGAGAAGCTAGCTCTGGGGATGGAGTATTGGGAAAAGTAGAAGAATGCCGACCAGATTGTATTTTGATGGATATTAATCTTCCAGAGAAAAATGGGATTGAAGCTACAGAGTTAGTGAAAAAAAAATATCCGAGTTGCCGTGTACTTGTGTTTACAATGTATGAACATGACGAGTATTTAATGGATGCACTCCAGGCCGGTGCTGATGGTTATTTATTGAAGGATTCATCATCAAATCAGGTAGTAGCAGCAATTCGAATGTTATATCGAGGCGATTCAGTCATTCATCCGCGTATGACTAAAAAATTAATTACATATCATCAGCAAAAAATGAAAGTAGAATCAAATGAAAATGAACTGACGGAACGTGAAAAGGAAATTCTCTTTGAACTAGTAAAAGGACTTAGTAATAAAGAAATTGCTGAAGTTTTATATATTAGTGATAAAACAGTTAAAATTCACATCAATAAAATTTTTAAAAAGCTAAATGTGAAAAGTCGATCGCAAGCAGTGATTTATGCAGTCCGAAATCAATTAGTTCCGCTAGATTAAATAAGAAATCTATCAAAGAACTATCGTGTCGCTTTATTCTGTATTACAAAGAATAAAGGACAAGGTAGTTCTTTTGTACTATGTAGGCATAGAATCCTTAGAGAAAAGATACTCCTTTTGTTTAATTTTCAGAATAATCGAAATGTGAAATAATAAAAATAGAATTACATTTTAATCTTGTTAATAATTCATTTTGTGAAAATCTTTTGTTGGAAATAAATTACGGAGGGCTCTTATAGAAAGAGTAAAGTGAGTGGTTAGCTATGTGAGGTATGGGGATGGTAGTAGTGTTGGAAATCTTTCATGATACAAAAGATTAAGATTAATAGAGTTTCCAATGCTACATGGGAATTTAAGAATCAATTTGTTTCAAAAAATAATATTAATAATGGGGAGATGTAATATGAAACGAGGGAAATTTGGAAAGATTCTTATTGGAACGTTAACAGTTGGAATGTTATTGTCTCAAGGAATTCCATATAACGTATTAGCGGAAGAGGTAAATACATCTACTTTAACTGGAATTGATGATGCAAATGCTATCTTAAAAGGTCTTACAAAGGAACAACGTAATGCCTTAAAAACGTTAGATACAAAACCAGGTTTTGTTATTTCGCCAGGTATCAATACAACAAGTCCTAATAATGTGAATGTGATTATAGAATTTAAGCAAGCGCCTAGCAAAATAGAGGTATTAAAACAAGCGGCTAAAGGGAAAAAATTAGCTCTTTCAAATGCGGAACAAAAGGTAGAGGCATCACATAAAGGATTTAAAGCAGAGCTTGAGCAGCTTCAAAAGAATAAAGAGAAAGGGACAAATGTAAAATCTGCAAAAATAACAAGAGAATATAAGAATGCTTTTAATGGTGTAGCGATTTCTTTACCAGCAAATATGATCGAAGACTTAGTTCGTACCGGTATCGTTAAGCGCGTATGGGAAGATCATGAGGTTAAAATTGATTTGCCGAAAGAAACAACTAAGACTGTTGTTGAACTGAAAATGGCGGATAGTGTACCGCAAATTGGTGTGGACAAGCTGCATGATGAAAAAATAACAGGGAAAGGAATTAAGGTAGGTGTACTGGACACAGGTATTGATTACAACCACCCGGATTTGAAAGATGCATATAAAGGATATCGTGCAAAACAAGGTGAAGATCCAAGTAAAATAGATCCGAACTCCATAAAAGGATGGGACTTTGTTAATAATGATGCTGATCCAATGGAGACAACGTATAAGGATTGGCAAAATTCTGGAGGATATCCAGAGATTTATGAGGGGAGTGCATATTATACATCCCATGGTACGCATGTAGCTGGGACAATTGCTGCAGACAAACAGAATAGTGTGGATTATGCAGTGAAGGGTGTTGCTCCAGATGTAGATTTATATTCATATCGCGTATTAGGCCCATATGGAAGTGGACAAACAAGCGGTATTCTTGCTGCGATTGATAAAGCAGTGAAAGACAATATGGATGTTATCAATTTATCACTAGGTGCGTCTATTAATGATCCTTTATATCCTACTTCTGTCGCAGTGAACAATGCGATGTTAGCTGGTGTTGTTACAGTTGTAGCAGCAGGTAATAGTGGTCCGGAAGAAGGTACCATTGGATCACCTAGTGCAGCGGCACTTCCGATTACAGTTGGAGCCAGTAACGCTGCAATGAAAATCCCAACGTTTTCCGTCGATGCAGGTGATTTACATGTGGATAAGATGATGCTACTTGGAAAAAGCTTTACTGATAAGATTGAAGATTTGAAAGGTCAATCCGTATCAGTTGTATATGCAGGGCTCGGGAAATCAGATGATTTTACAGGAAAAGATGTAAAAGGAAAATTAGCTCTTATCCAACGCGGTGAGATTACATTTGATGAGAAAATTAAGCATGCTAAGGAAGCAGGCGCAAAGGCGGTAATCGTATATAACAATGTAGATGGTGAAATTACAAGTTATCTTGGGGAAAGTACTGCATCTATTCCATCGTTCCGCTTAACAAAAGTAGATGGTGAGAAATTACAAGCAAAAGCTGTACAAGGAGATGTGTCGTTAGCGTTTGGGGAACTAAGTAATATAAAAACAGAGGGAGATCACTTAGCTGATTTCAGCTCCCGTGGTCCTGCAACTAAGACAGATGATATTAAGCCAGATATTGTAGCACCAGGTGTGTCTATTTTCTCAACTGTTCCTGAATATATTAATGATCCAAAAGATGGAGAAAATTATCCGATAGCGTATGGACGTATGTCAGGTACCTCTATGGCAACTCCTCATACTACAGGGGTAGCGGCACTCATTTTACAAGAACATCCAAATTATAGTCCATTTGAAGTAAAAGAAGCACTCATGAATACCGCAGTTGACTTAAAAGAAGAGCGTTCTGTATTTGAGGTGGGCTCAGGACGAATTGATGCATACCGTGCAGTTCATGCAGATACATCAATCGAGGTTGTTGATAAAACATCAAACGTTGTAGGTGATGAAGAAGTAGAAATTGAAGAAAAAACAGGTTCTATTGCATTTGGGTATAAAAATCAAATTGAAAATGGGCCTATTAAAGATAGTCGAAAAGTTTTAATTAAGAACAGCAGTAAAACAGATGGGAAAGAGTTTAAATTAGAGGTGAAATTTTCACCTACAAGTGTAGGTGTGCAAGATGCAGCGAAGAATGGTGTGAAGCTAAACGTACCAGATTCTATTAAAGTAGCTCCTGGTGCATCAGAGGAAATTAGCCCTGAAATTACCATTCCAGAAAACGCTGAATTTGGTAGATATGAGGGCTATATTCATATTTCAAATAAAAACAATGAAAAAGAAGTATATCAAGTACCATTTGCAGTTAAATTCACAGAAAAAGGGATTGCGTCTGTAGATTTACTGAGAGATGCAATGGCAACAGATGCTTCTAAATTCCATCCATTTATGGAAAGACCAAGTTCGCCGTTGACATTTAAATTAAATAGTCCTCTCGAAACCATTGATGCAATTGTAAAGGACCGAACGACAGGGAAGGCATTAGGAGTCGTTGGTACACTTAATGCAAGTAGTCTAACACCGAATGTTGAATATATGATGTTTTCTGGTATGGGAGGGTATGTACTTCCATTCACAGGAGATCCAGCTCATCCAATTGCGGATAAACCTGTTATGTTGCCTGATGGAGATTACGAATTGAACTTCGTTGGATATGATAAAGAAGGAAAATCTTATACAAAAGGCGATAGCATTATCATTGATAATGTAATACCTGAAATGAAATTTAAGGATGTACAACCTGGTATACACGAAGTCAATGATTCTATGTTTAAAGAAGAAGACGGCCAGCGTGCATTATGGGTGCATGGTAATATTTATGATTCTACAGTAGATGCATTAAAGGCAAAAGGCTTGCAATATGATCAAAAAGCGAATCAAATTGTATATTATCAAAACTCAGCCTTCCCATCAGGATGGTTGAATACAATTCAAGCAAATGGTGATTTTAAATTTGGAGTACTTCCAGAAGAAATAAATGAGCCGTTAAATTTAAAATTATTTGGATATGATCTTGCAACTGCAGGGAATATGGCAACTGGATATAAAGATTACGTCTTTGTAAAAGAAGGGACAGAATACGCTGTTCCAAGTTATGACAAAGATAAAATCAAATTAGGAGAGAAAATTACATTAACTTTGAATCTTAATAATGTAAAACAGCTTATGTCAGGTACATTTGAAATTCCTTATTACAAGCAGCTATTTAAATTTACAGATGTGAAACCAAATCCAGCACTTACGGAATATGTAGAACAACATGGATTGAACCTTAAATTAGAAGATCCGAAGATAAGTGAAGCAGGAGCTTGGGAAAACAAGGTGAAAGTTGGCGCATCATTGGAGGGAAAAGAATTTAAAGGATTAGATGGAGATAAACCATTTTTAGATGTTACATTCGAGATGACGAACGATGAATACTTTAATGGTTTGACTGCATTTGGAGTAGATAAGTTCTCCTATACAAAAGTTGGTGCATCAGAAGGCATTGAGATTCCCGCGTTTAAAGATAGATCTTTTGCTATTGTTTCGAAACATTCAACGGTTACAGGATATATTGGCCCGGAAGCTTTCTTGAATGAAGAGGGGTATTTAGGTAAGAAAGACTATACAAAACTAGGAGCAAAAGTGTACGCAGTTGGCAAGGATGGAAAGAAATATACAGGAACGATTGGTGATAACGGACAATTTGAAATTCATAGTGTTCCAGTAAGCGATAAAGAATATGATATTTTCGTAGAAATGCCAGGTCATTTAAATAGTAAATTAACAACAAAAATAGGGAAAATGCAGGATGGAGAATTAGTGGGACAAAACTTTAGAGCTGACATGGATGATAACCTTGCAGGTGATGTAAACGGCGATAAAATGGTAGATATTCAAGATGCTAGAATAGCAGCTTTATCGTATGGAAAAGGAAAAGTATCTGTAAAAGATGGAGATATAAATCAAGATGGTGTTGTAGATGAAACGGATGTTCGTTTAATTGAGAAAAACTTCTTGAAAAAGGGCCCAGATGCTAAAGGAAACGAGAAACCGAAAGAAAATGTAGGGCCAGTGACGTTAGAGAAAATTTTACGCTCTATCGGTTTAGAACCAAAAAAATAAGTGGACAAACTTCTAGAGTAAATAAAGGCATCAGACAATGGATATTAAATGAAATGGATTGGTTAACAAATGACCGGTAATGATTTACGGTAACATTACCGGTCATTTTAAGAGTCATAGTCGTTTGGGTACATGAAGTAACTAGTTTAAAGTAAGTTCGCTTTCATTATGGGACAAGGAAGTTGCTTAATTATTATTGTTGTTTGTGGGATGGAAATAAGGTTTGTAGTTTAAACTTTAACAATAGGGGGACTTGTGAAATGGGTATGAAGAAAAAACTTGGTATGGGTGTTGTAACTGCAGTGCTTGGCTTATCCTTAATTGGCGGGGGAACATATGCATATTTTAGTGATAAGGAAGTATCACAAAACACGTTTGCAGCGGGTACTTTAGATTTGAGTGTGAATCCAGAAGTTGTTATTAATGTCGACAATCTGAAACCAGGTGATGAAATGGAACGTGGTTTTCAATTAGTAAACAAAGGAACCTTAGCAATAGGAGATGTGAAACTCCTGACAGATTACAGTGTAATCGATGCGAAAGGGGATAATGGAAATGCTGATTTTGGTGATCATATCCGTGTTGATTTCTTGTGGAACTTGGATAAAAATGAGGTTCCAATTTGGTCTACTACATTATCTGAATTAAAGGTAGCTACGCAAAATGGAAATATTCCTAATCTTGTAAAGAACGGTATTGTAGATCGAGAAGGAAATGGATTTGCTCCAGGTGATGATGATACATTTTATGTAATGTTTACATTCGTAGATAACGGTGAAGAACAAAATGTATTTCAAGGAGATGCGTTGAAATTAAATTGGACTTTTAACTCCATGCAAGCAAGCGGTGAAGAAAAGTAAGTGTAATAATTTGTATACTATATGTGTGAGACATATCGTATACAAATGAAGGCGTTTATCCTCAATGGTAAAACTCCTTTTTAAAACACATCGTAAACATATTTTGCGATGTGTTTTGTTGTAAGTTGGAGAGTACAGAAATATTAAATGATTATCCAGCTTTTGAGATACTTTGAGGGAATTTAGCACCTTACGCTAGCTTAGCAGCTTTCCTGTCCCCTTTATCCCCAAGAAGACGTAATCCAGTTATGATGAGCATACATCCTCATACGCGAAATTGAAAGTAACAACTAGTGCATGCTCACAAAACTTTTCATCCTATGGCAGAGAAGTTCTAGAAAATCAAGAACACCCTGCAGAGAATAAGCTGAGGGACTTACTGGCTCATGTAAAAGAGAAGTATATGAAAGTGAAGGGCTAAATTTTAAAATTCTAAAAAGGGTGAATGGATGATGTTAGGGATAGGGTTGATTGTATTAAGTATTTTACTTGTCAGCATTGTATTTTTACCATGATGCTTTATTCCAAGTGAGACAGAAAACATGTAGTATTTTTATTCGTAATCATCCAAAAAAGAAAGAGGGATATTTGTTACAATCACGGCATTGTAGAAGAAATAGAATAAAAGAGGAAAATATATACTGTTACAAATTAATATTCCATGTGTTTTTTGAACATACATTACTTATCTTTAATGTATATATTGAATATATAAATATATTGTGTTATGATGTGAATTAGAAACTCGCGTGTTTCAAATACAACATTTTTATCTTTTTGATGACCTCTTATCTTTCCGTAAGAGGTCCTTTTTTTATCCCTCCGTATTGTATAGCCGCTAAAATACTATGAAAAGATACTAGAGACTACTACATTGTGATATCCTCTAGTATTTTTTCTTTATCTATATTATCTATTGTTAGGTAAACGACGAATTAGTACTTTTTGTATAATTTTCAAAAAATAACTTTGAATCATTATTTATTTCAATATAAAGTAATGAAAGGACATATTTGACTATCGTCTTTAATTTTTCCGACAGCAAGCAAAGCTAGCATGTTTAATGCATAATCAGACGCCTGTAAATGAGCATTACTATTTAAATTTTTACCAGAGAGTAATTTAGTTAATTAGTAGAAAAAGGAAGGAGACTATTTGGCTCCTTCCTTTTTCTCATACATACATAACGCTTGTTGACAACTTATGAAATAATAGCATTCATCGCTATTAAAATATAACATTAAAAGCAATTAATTAGATATGTAATTTTGCATATATTGTACTATTTCATGAATAGGAACAAAACTATTTATTCCTTTCTGTATGGAGACAAATAGATTTAGGTTTACTTAGGGTAAGAAGACCTGATCATTGATTGCTGGTTAAACCATATTTCTACGTATTTGAAACAAATTATTTTACTGAATTGTATGTTAAAGAGAGTGAGGGATTTATGAAATGTAGATTATTCCTTGATTTCTTACTCGTGATTTTACTTGGACATCGGAAAAGAAGTTACGTTATATACGATTTCAAAAGCGGATATTATTCAGTGCATCCAAAGATGCGCTCCGTTTCCTGTTTCCTATCCTACTAAATTACCATTCCAAGCAAATTTCTTCTCTTTCAAACAATTCATCCATTGAATAAAGATAATTCGGCCATACGTATCGGAGGACATGAAACTTTCTTAATACCATTTGGAATATATTTCAATATACTTCCGATACTATAACAGATCGAAAATTTCTTTATTGGAGGTATATAATGGCATATCCATTTCGTAACTTAGTATTTGAAGGTGGCGGGGTAAAGGGAAGCGCTTATATAGGTGCCATCCGTGCACTAAATGAAGAAGGGATTTTACCAGAAATACAACGATTTGGAGGGACTTCAGCAGGAGCGATTACTGCATTACTTTTAGGTCTTTCCATTCCATTCGCAGATCTTGTAAAAATCCACAAAGACATGAATTTCAAAGCGTTTAAAGATGATGATTTTTCGATTGTACAAGATAACATTCGTTTATTTTTTGATGGTTTTGGTATCTATAAAGGGGATTTTTTCACTGAGTGGGTAGGAAAGATCGTTGAAAAGTGGACAGGGAGTAAGGACACAACTTTTCAGCAGTTGTATGACAAAACAGGAAAAGACGTGTTTTTCCAAGGAACGAACGTTTCTACACACCAGCTTCGTACGTTTTCTCGCGAAACGACACCTGATGTCCCGTTAGTAGTTGCTGTGCGGATTTCGATGTCCATCCCATTCTTTTTTAAATCTGTGGAATGGGATAAAGATTATTATGTAGACGGAGGTGTACTCGATAACTACCCAATTCGTTTATTTGATCGGAAAAGTTTTGTGAATAAAGAAGAACACTTCACGACCACAGATACGATTGACGAGGTTAATAAACTGATAAGCAATATAGAGGATCATTCTACACTAAGAAGCTTACACACGAAATACAATGCATCTTTCTTTGATCCTACAGATGAAATTGTCTACAACAAAGAAACACTTGGTTTCCGTTTAGAATCTCAGGCGGAGGTTGCCATGTTAAAACATATCGCAACCTCAACAGAACATCATATTGGCCATTCTCTTATTCATTTTGCATGGAATTTGTCTCAAACCATGATCAAAGGTCATGAGAGCGGAAAAACCACCAAAGAAGATGCTGCCCGCACTGTATTTATTAATACATTCTTTACGTCGTCGTTTAATTTTGATATCACAGAAGAAGAAAAGAAAACACTCATGAATTCAGGTTATACTTCTACTAAAGACTATCTACATCAGTTTAATACGTCTGAAGTAAAATTGTTTAATCGACCATAAAGCCGAGTGCAATGCACTTGGCTTTTTTTAATCGTCCTGTAAATTCTTTTTTTAGTAGCTAATAAAAATTTAGATAGACTATGCATAGAACAAGAGAGAGGAGATAACAGAAAGTAATAAATATAAGTTTTGATGACTTCTTATTTTGTAAAACTAGGGTGTAGAAAGGGTGAAACAGGTGGAAGAAAAACGAATTATGATTTATACAATTTTTTGGCTAACATAGTACAAAAGAGAACCTTAAAACGGTGGATAGGAATGTATCAAAAAATGAATAGAGTAGCAAGGCGGATTTATTGTGGAAGTAGGGATTTTCCTTTTTCTTTCTACTGATAATAAAACGTTATGTAGACTGGGGATGTATAAGGTATTCATTGCTATTCCTTCAAAATGCTGATGTTACATCACATTAAAATAACCTCTAATTTAAGTATTGAAATTCTCTAAATCTCGATGTATTATATTCTTGTATTTTCTCACTTTGCGAAGCCTAGAAAACATCATCACTTCTGAAAGAACTCGAACTCTAGCCGGTTCTTTGAATTTACTTGAACTTATTTTTGAATCATTGTATTATATTTTCGAGTCTTACTCATATAAATCATTATCAGGAGAATCTGCAAATTTGCAGGTTCTTTTTTATTTTATTGAAAGTAAAATTTTAGCCAGTCGTTTATTTTCATATTGTTGGTTTTTATACGTGTTTGGTAAAAAATCAATGTGTTGCAAAAAAATACTATGCTGAAATCTAGTTCGGTATAGCAATGTGCATATAAAAGATCTCACTTTGCTATATCCCCTAAAAAGAGTCATAAAAATCTATATTTTTTTAATTCAGTTGCATACTACAAAACTTCTTTTAAAAGAAATGTATGTACATACACATTATATTTTGTTCTATAACTCTCTAACTTTTGTTCACGATAGTCTGTTAAGTACAGAATTATTGGCGGGTGGTGCAATAGGTGCAGAAGATGTGAAAACAAATGAAAAAGTACAAGTTGCTGTTGCAGGTAAAGAGGGAAATATGACGTATAAAGAAATTGATAAAGCGGAATCTCCATTGTTATTTGGAATGTATCCTTTATGTTAAGATCCTAATAAGAAGTTAGTTTTTTTTGATAATTAATATTTATACAAAATGTATAATTAATATACTAAAACGTTTTTAAATTTTATTAATGTATTCCTTTTCATCTGAATGAATTATTTATTGCAACAGGTTTCCCGTTCAAAACAAGATGTTCAAACAAAAGACAATATAAGTATCTTTATAATGATTTTTCAATATAATCAATGTGTTTATGAAAGGAACTCTGTGTTATTTTTGCTTTTTTACTAACTAATACAGCTTCAAACAAAGGACACAATTGCTACATACTAAGTATAATTTATTACCTATTCAAAATTCTGTCTATTCAATCTTTCTAAAAATAAAAAAAGATTAAACTTATAAATATACAAGTTATAATGAGGGCGTCGAGACACAATTTATTACTTCTAGAGAAAATATCAAACCTCGTTTTGGATTAAAAATTCTAAAGAACTTGCCAGTAATTTTTTAAAATTGGACATACTGATATGATTACTATACGGAGGATAGCAGATTAGAAGGGAAGTTTATTCAACTCAATAAAGAAAGCGTTATCAAACAAAACTTGTTTTGAATCGATCATTCTAATAACTTAGATTCAACTACAGCTAAAAATAATAAATTATGGGGGTGCTTATATGAACATGAATGTAGCATCTATTAAAGAAAAAAAGATTGTTAAATACAAAAGTTGTTTTGATGTGATTGGGCCCATAATGATAGGCCCTTCAAGTTCACATACTGCAGGTGCTTTGGCTATTGGAACAGTTGCTAATAAATTATTTCAAGGTCTTCCCAAAAAAGTTGTGGTAAAGTATTATGAATCATTTGCTGAAACCCATAAAGGTCACGGAACTGATTTTGCAATTATTGCTGGTATATTAGGCTTAGCTGCTGATGACAGCAAAGTGCCAGATGCTATTAAAATAGCAGAGTCTAAGGGAATTGACATTACCTTTATTGAACAATTGGGTAATAGTCCTGCTGGTCATCCAAATACGGCAGATGTATATGCAGAGGATGAAAGTCGAAGTATTAGAGTAATGGGTATTTCGGTCGGTGGTGGGTTGATTGAAGTCAAAAATGTTGAAATTGATGGATTTAGCTTAAATCTGCAGGGGCCATTGCCAGTTGTTATTGCGATTTCAGAAAGAGCTGACTTTGAATTTGTTTTACGCAGGATCTTTAAACAATATGATGTGGAAATTAACAACTTTCATAGTTTGGAAGATAAAACAAAATATTTATATGCATTCGCTTTGGATTCGATATTGCCAGGTAATGCTCAGAAGGAATTAGGAGATTTAAGCAATATAGCTAATCTTATTATTCTTTAGTCACATTAAGGAGTGAAAAATATGTATATGGCCATAAAAGAAATTGTGGATGCAGCTAATAAAAGCCAAAAGCAAATTTATGAATTAGCAATCGAACAGGAAATCAAACAAACTAAAACTTCTTATGAAGAAGTATGGAGTAAAATGGAACGAAATTTAGCGACTATGCAACATGCAATAAATAAAAGTATCGAGGGCGACGGTGTATTTTCTCCAACAGGTTTGACCGGAGGGGATGCTGTAAAAATTAAAAACTATCGAGAAAATAGGAAAACTCTTTCTGGAGATTTGATGGTGTTAGGGATTCAAAGTGCTATCGGTGTTAATGAAGTAAATGCTGCATTAGGAGCTATTTGTGCAACTCCAACAGCAGGTGCGAGTGGGACGATTCCGGGAGTCCTATTTAGTATTAAAGATACGTTGCAGTTAAGTCATGAAGATATGATTCATTTTCTATTCACTTCAGCGTTATTTGGAACGATAGTCGCAAACAACGCTTGTATTTCAGGAGCGTATGGAGGATGTCAAGCTGAAGTAGGAAGTGCCTCAGCGATGGCGGCTGCAGCTGCGGTAGAAGCTGCGGGTGGAACGCCACAGCAATCTTCTGAGGCTTTTTCGATTGCATTACAAAATTTACTCGGTTTAGTTTGTGATCCGGTCGCTGGTTTGGTAGAAATTCCTTGTGTAAAGAGAAACGCCATTGGAACGGCAAATGCTTTAGCAGCAGCGGACATCGCATTAGCTGGCGTAAACAATCTCATCAATGCTGACGAAGTGATTGAAGCCATGTATAGAGTTGGAAGACAGATGCCTCGCGAATTAAGAGAGACAGGTTTAGGTGGTATTGCAGCTACACCTACAGGAATTTCCATTAAAAATAAAATCTTTGGGGAGAAACAATCAAATCAATAAGTTATCGAATATATTGTGAAGTTTTTAACAATCTTTACTCTATTGTTCGCCTAAGGAGTCTGTATATTGGGGGAGTTATCAATAAAATATACTACTATATAATTAAAATATTTTATAAGTGGTAACAAACCCTTCAGGTTGGTGCTTCGCTAATTTTTTGATTTTTATTAACCTAGAAGGGGGATATTCGTTGTGGGGCACTATATAAGCTATTCATTTTTCAAGAACGGTCTATATTCCTATATCTTAAAAAGAGAATTAAGAATAGGACACAAGGAGGAATTATTATATGGATGGGAATACTGCAAAAAACATAGAATTTCAAGCTGATAATACTGCAGTACAAAATGAGAATTATCTAGACCCTAAAAAGTGGCATAAACAGGATACTACCTGGGCATTGAGCCTTTTTGGAACAGCAATTGGAGCAGGGGTACTTTTTTTACCGATTAATGCAGGTTCAGGTGGTTTATTATCATTGCTGTTAATTACCATACTTGCCTATCCTGTTATGTATTATTCACATAGAGCGCTCGCTAAAATGATTTACGCTTCGAACTCTGCCGATGAGGGGATTACAGGTACTATAAGAGAGTATTTTGGAAATAAGGCAAGTATCATTTTTAACATTGTATATTTTGTCTCCATTTATACGATCGTGCTGATGTACTCGGTCGCACTTACAAATACCGCTAGTAGTTTTATCGTGCATCAATTGCACATGCCGGAGCCTCCAAGGGCCATTTTATCGCTTGTCTTAGTACTCGGTCTTATCGGTATACTAAATTTTGGTCAAGATATAACTGTAAAGATCATGAGCATGCTAGTGTATCCTTTTATAGCTTCTCTACTTTTTATCGCAATATCTTTGATTCCACAGTGGAATACGTCAATGCTTAGTTTTTCAGCTGTTTCTACTGCTTCAACAGGAACAGGATATTTAGGAACGATATGGATGATACTTCCAATCATAGTATTCTCGTTTAATCATTCGCCTATGATTTCGTCATTTGTTATGAAACAGAGAGCTACGTATGGAATAGATGCTACTGATGCTAAATGTGCTCAAATACAAAAAGTTTGTTATATTATGACATTCGTAGTTGTTATGTTCTTTGTTTGGAGCAGTACCTTAAGTTTGACTCCAAATGATCTTAAGGTGGCAAAAGAACAGAACTTGTCAATCCTATCATATCTTGCTAATGAGCTTAATTCGCCAGTAATCACTATTGCAGCTCCTATCATTGCATTTGTGGCTATTACAAAGTCTTTCCTTGGTCATTATATAGGAGCGTATGAGGTAATGCGTGACATGATTATCAAGTCCAGTAAAAAACGTGGGAAAGATATAGGAGAAAAAACAGTTAAGACAATGATTCTTACTTTTGTCGTATTAACATGTTGGTATGTTGCTTATACAAATCCAAGTATTCTTGGAATCATTGATGCCCTTAGCGGTCCGCTAGTTGCTGCTATCTTATGTATACTACCAATGTATGCAATCCATAAAGTATCAGTACTTGCTAAATACAAAGGGAAATCTAGCAATGTATTTGTCATTATTATAGGTATTCTTACTGTCCTAGCAAGTATTAAGTCATTATTCTAATCCACTATTGTTAGTATCGATGCAAAAACCGTGGGATATGGAAAAAAGAAAGATTCTTATCGGAACTGAATTCTATATTGTTGAACTAAAGAAATCATGGTTTTGGACAAACTCCTCACATTGGAGAGTTTGTCTTTTTTTATCATTTTAGCCAAGAAGACCCCTTCCTCAAGGAACGCAAAATAAGTAGGTGGGAGATGAATTGGCTAAAATGATAAACTGGTGACCCCGTATGTAGAAGTAAAAAAGGGGGAAACTATTGTATAATTATCGATAATTTAGGGGGCGCCAAATGAAACATAATAAAGAAGTAACACTTGGGGATTACGTTGAATTTTCATATCGTAAAAATCATAATTTGAAATTAATGGGATTTGTGGTGAATGTTTTACAAAATACAATTGTTGTAGATATTGCGGAAAGAATGGATATCGAGGTAGATGATTTTAGGCAAGTTGTAAAGCATGGTTATTATAATAAAGTGGTTCATAAGCAAATAAAGAATAGTGTTTCATAAAAAATGCTCCTATATATATAAATTTAGGAGCACTTTTTATGGAGAGAATTTTCGCAAAGATTTTTTTGTCTGAGGTATAAAATTTTCATATAAAAATACGTTTTGAAGATATTTTCTTATTTGTTAATTAATAATTTTTTCAATCTTTATAGCTGTTATGGATTTAAAATATTATTCATAAGAATTTCACATAATTTTATTAAAAAGAAAAATACTAATACTTGTTTTAATACTTTACTTCGAGTCATTAAAACAAATTTACTAACTACGAAACAAGGAGGCATCACTGTGGACATTCGTGAAGGATTAATTCCAACAGCTTTAGGTACAGCAGTGACAGCAGCAGGTTATGCTCTTAAACAAACTCGTGGAACTAATAAAATGATTGCAAATACAGTATTTGGTTTTGGTTTAGCACACGTCGTTTTAGGTGTAATCGATCTTGTTGAACATCGTCGTTAGAACGAAAGGCAAGCATTGATATATGCTTGCCTTTTTGGGAGTACATTTATTATTCATTTTTCAAAATATGTTTGTATGGCGTAATCATTATCAATGTAATTAAATAGTTACACTACAAGAAAATTAGAAAGTAAAACTGTGAGCATTGAATTTTATGAAATGAGATGGTGATGGAATGGAATTTTCTTCTGAAAGTAATACGTATCATGCTGGTGACATTGTTTATATTTTTTACCGAAATCCTCATACTCAAGACGTAGCTAACATACAAGCTGCAGCAGTTGTAAATAATCCTGAAAGACCTAATGAATTAGCACTATTTCTTTACGAAACGTATTATCCACTAACAAATGAGATGGCTATATATGCTACCGAAGATGAAGCAAACCAAGCTTACACTTACTATTATGGTGATATTTCAGAGGGGATGTTAGAATGAATAAGCCATTTATGCCTAAGCTCGTATATTTTGAACCGAAAGCATTAGATTATCCTTTGGGGAAAGAGCTGTTTGAGAAGTTTTCAAAGATGGATGTTGAAATTCGACATACTACTTCCCATAATCAAGTAAGAGATTTGCCAGGGGATAACGATTTTCAAAAGTATCGAGTAGCAAAATCCACGCTGGTTGTTGGTGTTAGAAAAACACTGAAATTCGATACTTCCAAGCCTTCAGCAGAGTATGCAATTCCTTTTGCAACGGGATGTATGGGACATTGTCATTATTGTTATTTACAAACAACGATGGGAAGTAAGCCTTATATACGAACGTATGTAAATGTTGAAGAAATTTTAGATGCTGCTGATAAATACATGAAAGAGCGTGCACCTGAAGTAACAAGATTTGAAGCGTCGTGTACTTCAGATATTGTAGGAATCGATTATTTAACGCATACCCTTAAACGGGCCATTGAGCATTTTGGAGAATCTGAATATGGGAAATTGAGATTTGTTACGAAATTCCACCATGTAGATCATTTACTTGATGCTAAACATAATGGAAAAACAAGATTTCGCTTTAGTGTAAACGCTGATTATGTGATTAAAAACTTTGAACCAGGAACTTCTCCCTTAGCTAAACGAATTGAGGCAGCAGGAAAAGTAGCTAGAGCTGGATATCCTCTTGGTTTCATTGTAGCTCCTATTTACCTGCATGAAGGCTGGAAGGAAGGATACTATCATATGTTTGAACGCCTAAATGCTGAATTACCTCTTGATGTACGGGATGATATTACATTTGAATTTATTCAACATCGTTTTACAAAGCCAGCTAAGAGAGTAATTGAAAAAAACTACCCGATGACAAAATTAGAATTAGATGAAGAGAAAAGAAGGTATAAATGGGGGAAATATGGAATCGGAAAATACATTTATCAAAAAGAAGAAGAAGAGGATATAAAAAACTATCTGTATTCCTATATGAAACAGTTCTTTCCTAATGCAAAACTAGAATATTTTACATAAAAGAAACGAACAAAATTCATTACATCATCAATCTGAAAAATTACTCACTCAAAAAAGTGATATTAGTCAACAATTCGCTAATAAATCATTTGAAAAATTTATATACGAAAGTCTTTTATGTAAAAATATGTTTCATTATGAACCGAATCCCAACAGTTAAACAGAAAAATACAGTGGTTGTATGAATATAAGTCCGGTATTGTACCGGGCTCATTCTTTTTAACGTTGCATCAATTCTTTTGTGAACATATTAATTTGAACATGTTTAAAAACGAACCATCTTTTGACAATGGTATTAGCGCTTTAGAAAGAACTTTCATAAAAAATGGTACTAATAATCCCTCCAAGTATTACTCCCATAGTAGAACCTAATAACAAAAATCTAATTGTTTAATTAGTAATTCTAATCTACCATTTTTTGCTGTACTATCAACTAAAGAAACAGTAAATGGTTGTTGAAACATATTAGAAAATCGAGCAATTAAAGACATAATATTATATTTAGCAAAAGCCGATGCAACTAAAGCTAATTTCGCTCCAACAAGTTGAACTCCATATCCTAAAACTTCTATAGAAGTCATAAGCATTAAAAATAAAAAGATACAAATTACTTTAAAAGTAATAAACTCCATAATCATACCCCTTAAGTTTCTATAAAAACATAACTCAATAATTATATTAAAAATATTCAATATTTTCATTAAAATATAAATCAATTTCTATTTTATAATCAAAAACTATACTCCTTTATTTTGAATGATGGCATCACCTTTTATTAGAATTGTCCCTTGGTTTAGCAAATGTTTTTTTGTAAATAATATATTTGTTAAACCATTAATTAAGGGGGACTAGTATGCCGCAGGATCGAAAAGAAGAAGTGCAAAACGATACATATGAAGGAAAAGAGGTTATGCCAGATAATCCACAATATCTACCGCGTCACGTGCAAATGGAGCTGCCTCCCGAATTTTCTATAAATCCTCTTTTTGCCCGCAAAGGAGAATCAGTCGTTCCGCGCTTTCACATGCCTGATGAAGGCATGTTACCAGAAACAGCGTATCAGATCGTCCATGATGAAATGACTCTTGATGGCAATGCACGCTTGAATCTTGCAACATTCGTTAGTACATGGATGGAACCTACCGCAGAGCACTTATATGCTAAAGCATTTGATAAGAACATAATTGATAAGGACGAATATCCACAGACAGCTGAAATTGAGGAGCGGTGTGTCCGCATTTTAGCCAACCTCTGGCATTCCCCCAGCCCCCTTACAACTATGGGCGTTTCAACAACTGGATCGTCGGAAGCCTGTATGCTCGGGGGGCTTGCGTTAAAGAGACGCTGGCAAAATGCACGAAAAAGAGAGGGTAAGCCGGTGGATCGGCCTAATATTGTGTTTAGTTCTGCTGTTCAAGTCGTTTGGGAAAAATTTGCGAACTATTGGGAGGTTGAACCACGCTATGTGAAGGTTAGCCCTGAGCATCCCCGATTAGATCCTCAAGGGGTCCTTGCAGCCGTGGATGAAAATACGATTGGTGTGGTACCGATTCTCGGTGAGACTTATACCGGACTTTACGAACCGGTTGCCGCCATTGCAAAAGCGTTGGACGATTTACAGGAGAGGACGGGACTCGACATTCCTATGCATGTAGATGCGGCTTCGGGCGGATTTATAGCACCGTTTCTTCAACCAGATTTAGTCTGGGATTTTCAGTTGCCGAGGGTGAAGTCCATCAATGTATCGGGACATAAATATGGATTAGTCTATCCTGGCTTGGGTTGGATAATTTGGCGGGAAGCTGATGATCTCCCCGATGATTTAATCTTCCGCGTCTCCTATTTAGGCGGAAACATGCCGACTTTTGCCCTGAATTTTTCACGTCCTGGCGCACAAGTGCTCCTACAATATTACAATTACCTGCGTTTGGGGAAAAGTGGGTACTATGATGTCCAAAGGGCTTCTCAGAAGGTCGCTCTTTTTCTTAGCAAGGCAATTCAGGAGATGGAACCGTTCGAACTTTTGTCCGATGGTTCGGATATTCCGGTTTTCGCTTGGCAACTGAAAAAAGGTTACACATTAAACTGGAACCTTTATGATTTATCTCGACAATTGCGTGTGTTCGGCTGGCAAGTACCCGCATATCCATTGCCTCCAGACCTAGAAGCAGTGACGATTATGCGCGTTGTGGTTCGAAACGGGTTTTCTATGGATCTCGCGCATTTATTTTTGAGGAACCTCAAACAGGCCGTTGCCTTTCTGGATTCCTTGGATGGACCTATGCCACATGATACGAAATGTGATAATGGGTTTCATCACTAATTGGGGAGCAGCTCTCGTCGTCGTTAAGTTGAGCTCAACACTCATAACTTTTCGAGCTATCGACTGGGAAGAGGTACAGAAAAGCTGATGGTTTCAACCAAGGGATACATGATGATAGGTGATGAACAAATTGATGCCTGAGGGCTTTACAATATCAAATCATACGCCCAGTTTTCAGAAATCTATTGGCTTTTCTTCTGGTTTCGAAAGACACAATTCAAATCTGTTGAAGAGTTAAAGAAATTTGTAGCTAGTATTTCCTTTTGGGAGGTACCATTACCTGCTTTAGGAGTTACTCCACCATTACATTGGATTTTAGCGGATAAATGGGGTGAATCTATTGTATTAGAATCGACAAGGAGTAGTGACTAATAGTCCTGAGTTTAATTGGCATTTACAAAATTTAAGACAATATATAGGTCTTAAATCGCAGCCATGCGAGGGGGATATACCATTAAGTGCTTTTGGACAAGGTTCAGGTTCAATGGGACTTAATGGAGATTTCACCCCACCATCAAGGTTTATACGAGCAGCGTATGGTAAATAAAATATTCAGGGTATAGATAACGAAGAAGAGGGTATATCGGTTATTTTTCGTATTTTGTAAAATTGTGAGGTTCCAAAAGGAGGAGTAATAACGGAAGAAGATACATTAGATAATACTATTTATACAAGCGCAACGTGCATGGAGTCTGGTACATATTATTACCATACATCTATTTCATGAAAATTTAGATACAGACGAAATTAAAATCTATCCATTTCAACGTAAACAAAAGATATTTTATCAAAACTAATTAGATTTTTAATGCTAATCGTATCACTTAGAATAGTAAAATCAACTTTTTCTCATGTAGAATTTTGCTTTGCATCTATTTTCTTTAAAATGTTAATGGTACGCCTCTGAGAACTAATCATTTGGAATAAAAATGTAATGTATCAGTTATAATATGTAATATTTCTTCATTACAAAATATGGTGGTTAGTATGACTAAGCAAACAATTACTTTATTTCAAGTTTCTATGATGCTTATTGGTAGTATCGGGATAATCAATCATGTCATTATGATCCCTATGTTATTAGATACTTCAGGTAGAGATTCGTGGATTTCAATCATAGTAGTAAGCTTTATATACATCATTTGGATCTCATTAATATTCATTATTTATAAAAACATAAAAAATGAACATTTATTTTTGTGGTTAAAAAATAATTTTGGGAAATTCAGTATATATCCAATCATATTCATAGTTGTACTTTATTTAATAACAATTGGTGTCGTTGCACTAAAAGAAACATTAACCTTTTTCTCATTTTATTTACCAGAAACACCTCACTTTGTATTAGGAATACTTTTTTCAATGGTTTGTCTCTATAATGCTACAAGAGGAATTCAATCTATTGCACTTACAACAGGTGTTTTGTTACCTATTGTATTTTTACTTGGTTTTTTTGTAATGTTTGCTAATGTTCCGCATAAAGACTATTCTTTACTTCAACCAATGATGGAAAATGGGATAAATCCAGTATTAAGGGGGATGATTTATCCTGCAGCAGGATTTCTAGAGTTAATTTTTATTCTTTTTTTACAACATCACATTTGTTCAAAAGTCAAATTATATCAACTGATTGCTTTGGGGCTTGTAATTATTGGTATCACAATAGGCCCGGTAATGGCAGCTATTATAGAATTTGGTCCTTTCGTAGCAGCAAACCAACGATATCCAGCATTTGAAGAATGGAGACTTGTGTCAATAGGAAGGTATATTGAAAATCTAGACTTTCTCTCAGTGTATCAGTGGCTTGTAGGGATCTTTATTCGTCTATCGCTTGTTGTATTTCTCATTCCAGATTTGTTATCAATTTCAAATAGGAAAACAAGAAATGGGGTTATGGTTGCAATCCTTTCATGTATTTTATTAATAAGTATACTACCTATTAGTGACTCTAGTTTCTATTGGTTTGTATCTCAAATTGTTTTACCAGTTTCAGCATTAGGGCTATTTTTGTTTTCTATCTTATTAATTGTGTTTGTATGGGTTGCTAAATATAAAAAAATCCCTTGAAAGAGTATGAGGATGTATTTTATATAAGGTTGCAGAGTTTGAAGGAGACAACGTAGATGAACAAAAGAGTAGAATTAAACGAGAAGATAATACTAAAGTGGTTTGAAGGATGCAACGACGTAAAGATAATAAAGCGTGAATTAGATGAGAAAGAAAAAACGAGGTCAGTGTTGTTTATGTATTGTGAAAACTTAATTGACAATACAAAATTAAAACAAGCTACATCATCCCATGTTTGCAAACAACTTATAAATAATTCGATAGAAGAATTTAACCTTACAGGATTAATTTCTGAGTTATCAGTAAAGAAATTAGATATAGTAAATTCGAATGAAATTATTTCTCAAATTATATTTAAAGGTAACCTCCTCATTATTTTTGAGGAATCTAAACAAGGGTATATAGTTGATGTTGCTAAAATACCTACAAGATCAGTTGAACAAACAAATACAGAGATGACCATTCGAGGTGGACGGGATGGATTTGTT
The DNA here is from genome assembly GCF_030164735.1 of Bacillus sp. RB3. Lineage (NCBI taxonomy): Bacteria > Bacillati > Bacillota > Bacilli > Caryophanales > Bacillaceae > Bacillus > Bacillus sp. RB3. The sequence continues at coordinate 17,048 of NZ_JASNGE010000040.1, read as the reverse complement.
GAAGAGTTAAACACAAATATAGGATTAATTAGAAAAAGACTAAAAACGAGTTCTCTTAGTTATGAAGAATTTATAATTGGAGAAAGAACACAAACTAAAGTAGCACTCATGTATTTGAGAGATATCGCATCCCAAGATATCATTAATCAAGTTCAATTAAAATTAAGACAAATTAAAATAGACGGGGTTGTTTCAAGTGCACAAATTGAAGAATTAATCACAAATAATCAATTTAGTGTATTTCCATTAGTTGAATATACAGGGCGCCCTGATTATGCTGTGAATTGTTTGTTGTATGGGCGTTTTATTTTATTAGTCGAAGGGTCACCAACAGCCACTATTGCCCCAGTTACATTTCCTTTTTTTGTGAATACATCTGAAGATCAAGATTTTTTCTATATATTCGGTAGCTTTGTACGGCTTGTAAGTCTTTTGGGGATAGCAATTTCTATGTTTCTTCCAGGAATTTGGATAGCACTAATTACATATCATCCAGATCAGATTCCCTATACGCTGTTAGCTACATTAAGCTTATCCAGAGAAGGGATTCCTTTTCCAGCTCCTTTAGAAGGGCTGATTATGATGACCTTATTTGAAGTTTTAAGGCAAGCAGGATTGCGTGTTCCTGCCGTATTTGGTCAAACATTATCTGTTGTAGGAGGATTAATTATTGGACAAGCTGCTATTAGTGCAGGAATTGTTTCAGCATCTATGGTCATTATAATAGCAATCTCGGTTGTTTCGACATTTGCTTTAACTAATCAGTCAGTAACAGGAATAATAAGTATATTGCGATATGTAGTATTTCTAGTATCTGCTTTACTGGGTATAGTAGGATTTATCTTTTGTGTCCTTGTGATGGTAATTCACGTAGTGAATTTACGCTCTTTTGGAGTTCCATTTTTTACACCGTACTCACCCCCTGTGTTTAAAAGTATGTTAGCAGCCACATTTAGAATTCCGTTCACGTATATGAAAAAAAGACCTGAAGAATTGCATACTCAAGATAATACAAGGAAAAGAGAGAGTACAGATGAAGAAAAATAAAAGAATAGTTGTATTTTTTTTTATGATGTGTATGTTTCTAACAGGGTGTTGGGATCAAAGAGAGTTGCATCACGTTCTGTATATAAATAGTCTAGGTATCGATTTTAAAGATAATAATTATATCATCCGTCCGCAATTTATTAATTTTTCTAACATAGCTAAACAAGAAGGGAGCGCTACCCGTAATTATAGCCAGGCCTATATTGCAATGGGGAAAGGACCTATTTTAGATGAGGCAGCATTTGATTTTTATAAGGGTGCTCAGCAAGAAATTTCATGGGAGCATCTCAAAACAATTGTTGTAACAGAAAGATTTCTAAAACATGGTGACATAAATCAATTTAATGATTTTTTTTCTCGTTTTTTTCAATTTCGAGATACTATGTGGTTATTTGGAACTAAGGAACCTTTAGAAAACATATTATCTAACAATAACATTTTGAATATTTCTCAATTATATACAATCATTAATTTACCAAAAGAGATAACCAAGCAATATACAATAATAGACCCTTTACCTTTATATAAATTCCAAAGAAATTATTATGAACCTGGGATGACAACTCGTATTCCTTTCTTAGCTACGACTAAATCATATTGGAAAAAAGGGCATATATCATTTCCGATGTTAAAATTTAGTGGTTATGGTTTTATAAGTAATAAATCCTATATAAATCATTTAAAGAACCATGATATTGCTGGGGTTCAGTGGACTGATGAAAATACCAAACGAGCTCCATTACTATTAAAATTTAACGAGAAGATCATTGGACATCTAGTATTGAAAAATCCAAAGGTAGATACAAAGTATTTTATTAAAAATGGAAAGTTACGCATGCTTATGAATATCGATTTTGATGCTGATATTTTTCAATTAATAAACCCTATGCCTGTAAAGGATATAAAAAAAATTGCAGAAGGCCAAGTTGAAAAAGAAATAAAAAAAACGTACCAGAAAGGAATCGAAAAGGGGATTGACATGTATCAGTTATCACATACCTTATATCGTCAGAATTCTAAATTGTGGAAACGATATAAAAAAGAGGGGAAAATACCACTTCAAAATAAAGAATTAGATCTTAATGTCTCAATCAATATAGCTACAAATGGAAAATCTAAAAATATGCATAATATCATCGAGCTTCAGAGGGATTGAAAATGAAAGAAAAAGTTAAATATTGATCCTAAATAAATGATTCGAAAGGAAATATGTTCTTTAAATGTTGTGACACTCCTAGTTCTTTAGGGGGAGTGTCAAGTTATATTTAACTTGATGGAAATAAAAAACATAATTCATCTAATGTATTTTTGTACATATTTAGTTTTATTTTTCCTTTCCCTTTCCCTTTCCCTTTCTCTCTCTTAAAAGTGAAAAAGTTCCGTTGTTTTAATATGCATGAATTATCTACTGGTATTGAACATAATAAATTGTTTTACAATGATACATATTATCTTTATATAAAATGTTATTATCCGAACACCTAATCTTAAAAGGAGAAGCTATTTGTGTCTGAACATATAGAAATTATTTTGAGAACATTGTTCTCTTTCTCGATTTTATTTATCGGAGCTAAAATATTAGGAAAGCAAATTATCGCTGAAATGAATACCTTTGATTTTATTGGTGCTATCTCTATTGGAAGTATTATTGCAAATTTGGCATTTAATTTAAATGTAAAAACTCATCATGTAGCTATTGCTTTTCTTATTTTATTGTTTATCATTTTAATGGTTAGTTATATATCCATGAAAAGTCGAATAGGCAGAAAAATATTTGCAGGAAATCCAACAGTAATTATTGAAAATGGAAAAAATTTAGAAAATAATATGAGGAAAATGCGCTATTCTCTAGATTATTTAAACCAACAATTAAGAGAGAATGGTATTTTTAATATTGAAGAAGTTCTTTATGTCGTAGTTGAAACAAATGGTAAAATATCTGTTTTGAAAAAACCAGAATATCGTACTGTTACAAAACAAGATTTAAATATACCGACAAAAAAAGAGTGTAAGCTCCCTATAGAGTTAATCATTGATGGGGAAATTATGACAGAAAATTTAATACAAAACAATCAGACGGAGTTAGAATTACAGTATGAACTAAAAAAAGGAACCTTCGCTCCAAAGATGTTACATATGCTGTACGTGCTGTAAATGGAAATATCTATATAGATATTTATAAAGATAATATTACTTCTCCAATGGATCAAGAATAGGCTGTTTTTTCTAAAAATACAAGTGAACATTTTGTTGTGATTCTTCCGCAAATGATTATAGTTCATCTTAAATGATAAAAAAATAATATTATTTTTTATCAAATTTGTTTAGGGGTATTTAAGTTACTTAAGTTACTTAAGTTAATGGACACGTGGTGCTTCCTATAATAATAAATGAACACAACAAAAACATTGATTATTGCCCTTCGTTATTAGTAACAGGATAGCTGCTTAACGATAAAAATGAATTTGCCAATTTTCTTGCAAAATGTAACGGGTGCTCCACCGATTGGATATGAATATACATAATTAAGGGATTCATGTATAACCAGTGATTATGTAAAGCACTGACAATAATTCCTTGTTGTACAATTGATTTCATAAATGCAGGGATCTCTTCTTGTAGAACCGCGATTTCTCCTAAATTTAATGCATTGCCATTTTGATCCAACGATTCAAAACTTACTCCGACGGGAACTACATAGGCACTTGGTTTTCCTTGAACCAGGACCTTAAAATTGCGGTGAAAAGACACCGAACAACCACCTTGATTTATTTTACTCTTTCCTTTAAGAATTGCAGCAAATTGATCAGAAATGAAATTTAAATTAGACATAAGTTCAATTCCTTTCCCGTGCTAAATTTATTCATGTAGAAATTTAATTTAAAAAATGTAGTTCCTTCTTTTAAAGAAAAGAACTACTTATAAACAACTTTTCTCTAAAATAAACAGGCTGATATGTGTAATTTGTACCCTGTTTATTTTAGAAGAAATATAAATGTTATTTCCCAACAAACATAACTTAATGAATCCTTTCTATATATCATTATAAAAAATTCATAAAGTAGGCAATTGTACATCTTTATTTTATGTAGGTTAGATAAATATGTGCCTTAATAAGTCTGTGCTTTCTTTATGAAATTCTTATTGGTAATTAATACAACAATAAATTTAATATATTTTAATGATTGTATAGGGTAAAACTTAAGTTGTTTTTTCATTTTCTCTTTTACAATTGCTTGTGGTCCTTTGTTAAAATTGTAGTAATATATTGAACTGTATATAAAGATAGATATTTTAAATTTTTCATCCTAAAATAACTTACTACATCTAGCTAAAAATGTTGTTTTTTCAATGAAGAAGTAAATTTTGGGTGTATGGTTTATTGGTTATATTAAGTGTTTTGTTAATGTTAAACATAACTCTTATTGCACATACATTTTTTTAGATCGCAAAGAAGAATTTATTCGTCTGTCAAATTCTATGTTAACTGGTAAAACAGACTAATTTTAGATGAAAGATTCTATAATAAATCTGGAGAAACAAAAATAATTGAAAACATTTGAGCATGGAGATAAAAAACGCTTAACGAAGGATATTTCAAAAGAGATGGATCAAAGGATTCAAAAATCAATAAAGGTTGTTCAAAAAAAATATAAGGTGGATGTATTAGCATTAGGAGAAGTATATAAGCGGAATAATTATAAAGAATGGAAGAAAATAAGTAAGAATTGGGATCAAGGTGAAAATTATTTTAGTAATGCTGACATTAATGTTTATGTTCATTCAGTAATTGAACATTCAGGCTCAGCTTTACCGAAGAGAGTGAAATAAGGTGATTTAAGTCGTTAGCGGATTAGGAATACGCTAAACGATATTAATGCTGGTTCTGCATTTTCAATCAGTGCAGACTTATGTACTTTAAACGTGATTAATAAATTATATTTGGCTTATTATGATCCTTTGGTTAGCACTAGTTAGAGTTATAGTAAAAATATTAAGCAGAAACGACTTATTTTTAATAATAAGAGGAAATATGTTACTGAAAAGTAAGGAGACAAATTATTACTTTTTTAAAGAGTAATTAGGTCCGTACAATGACGCATTAAAGTGATTCATAAGGGATTCTGAATGCTAAGAGAGTGAGAATGAATTACAAAAGAAAGGTGCATAGGCGCCTTTCTTTTTTTGAAGGGATTTTTTGTTAAGAGTTAGTACAAAATTGGGTTCAGGGGGTACTATAAAATTTTAGCTTGATGGCGATGGGGTAGCATCCACGTCTATCAACATCACTACACCTATATTTAATACTGCGTTACGTGCCTTTAATCAAGTGAAAAACAAGACCCATTTTGTAAAAACTGAAACCAACGTTTTCTAAACTGAACTTGAGCCATATCTGCATGAACATGGGCCTCCATTTTTAAAGCTTCTGGTATAGGTCTAGGATGTTGACTTTCTACAATAATTTGATCCTCTTTTAGTACTCTTAAACTAAATTTAGCTAAAATTTGGTCTAGTAAAGGGAAGTACTTTAAAAATGTCCTTCCGGTATATCCCATAATTAATGTCTCTTCTTCATCAATTGGTGTAAACGTAATGTACTGAATAAATGACTCATTCTCCTGTTTGCCACTGTGAAGCATCCACTGATGTGGGAATTTGTATTCAAGGTAAGCATCACCATTTGAGAATATAAACTGATCCAGTGTTCCCTCCAGCTTATAATTGGTTGATTCGGCTTTTGTTTTTCTACCAATCGTTTTTTTATGTACATAAGCAAGATGAGCAATATCCAGCACAGATTCGATTGATCGAGTAAGGTGTGCATTCCAAGTGGCGTGGAAGAAAGAGAGTTTAAAAGGAGTGTTCTCCATTACATGAAAAGTTTGCCATTCAGGTGGAGTTTCCTCATTATCAGGATATATCCAAATCAACCCAATCTTTTCTTTTACAGGGTATGAGAGGGTATGAGCAAATTTCGGGATAGGTTTATTGGCTTGGGATGGAATTCTTACACAAGTACCACAACTATCGAACTCCCAACCATGGTAGGGACAGACTAGTTTACCATTTACTACTTGTCCCAGTGATAAGTCAGCGCCACGATGAGGGCAGTAAGGTGATAGAGCCTGAACTTCGCCTTTTTCATCCCGATATAATACAAAATCTTTGCCAGCAAATCTTTTTTTTACTGGAATCTTTTTTATATCTTTTGCATAACTCACAGCATACCAATTACGTGGGAATACTCTATTTATATTTAGAGTCATTTATTTTCTCCTTCTTTTTTATTCACCTAGTAGATATTAGTGGTGTCTACTGTATACTGTCTATTCTATGCTATAAAATATTTTAAATGTTCGTCTAAAATTAATAAATCTACAGTTTGATCAAATCATTATGAAAGCCTGTATAATCTCTCTAAATGTAACAAAAATGACTATAGTACAATAGATTTTAAAAAGGAGAAAGTCTTATTTTATTGAAAATTGAGATATTAAGCAATATTCCTATTGCTATTAAATTGACCATTAAAGAACTTCCACCAAAACTTACAAATGGAAATGGAGTACCTGTAAGAGGAAATAGTCCCGTAATACCACCTAAATTTACAACTGATTGCATACCAATCATACATCCTATACCAATTGCTATAAAACTGCCGAATGGATCTACACATAATTGTGCAATTTTTAAGGAGCGAAGTACCATAGTCAAAACTCCAACCAATAGAATAAATACACCAATAAATCCTAGTTCTTCAGAAACTATTGCCATTATAAAATCAGTGTGTGGTTCTGGAAGATAACCTGTTTTTTGTATGCTATTTCCAAATCCACGACCAGTGCTTCCTCCAGAGCCAATGGCAATAAAAGAGTTTACAAGCTGGTATCCATTTCCTTGCGCATCAAGAAAGGGATTGAAAATCGTAGTAATACGTGTCTTTTGAACTGCTGATAAACTATATTGAATCAAATAATATAAAATAGGTAACCATAAAATAGAACCGATGGTAGTTCTTTTGATTAGTAGATTTATATTTATTCCTGAACAAAGAAATATGCTAAAACCTATACCTAATATTAAAAGTGCAGATCCTAAATTTGGTTGTTTAAAGATAAGAAAAAAAATTGTAGCTAAAAAAAATAAAAGTTTTCCGATACCACGCCAGTTATTTTTAGCTTGTTCTTGTCGCAATGCAAAAAAACGGGCTGTTACAAGGATTGTTCCTAATTTAAGAAATTCAGCTGGCTGTATTCCAAAGATCCATGACTGAGCATTATTTACCACTTTTCCTTTCCATAAAACCATAATTAATAAAAAAATCCCCCCAACCATAATACAGATTGAGACTATTCGTTTTTTCCATATTTCATATGGGAGTAAAGCACAAATTATTAATCCTATTGTTCCTAAAAGTAGCTTTGTTAATTGAGAATCAACAAAATGTCTACTGTTATAACCGTAATGTTGGACAGCGACAATGGAGCTTGCACTATACATCATGATAATACCTAAAGTACATGTTATGAATAGAGGAAGGAGCAATAGATAATCGAGTTTTAATATTTTTTTCATTTTAATATCCTCCTGATTTAAAACAAAACATAATATTACATTTGCTAATGAATAGAATCTTGTTCTCGTCAATTACTAAATATGACTTTTGTTTAGAAAGATTCTATCACTTATTCCCTGTTTTTTACGCAAAAATCCCCCTAGTATGTAACTAGAGGGATTCAAAATGGCATGACTAAATAAGGCTTTTTCCCCCTAGTAGAGCTTTGGCACTATACAACGTAAAGTAATGAAAATTCATTACTTAGCTATCTTAAGAAGAGCCTTAATCCGACAATTCCTGTTCTACCCATTGGCGTCTTTCGACATTTTTGGGCAATAGCCTGTGTTTGCATAGGAGCCTCACCTAACAGGTTAAGCAATATAAATTTTATGTGTTTGTTTCGTGTAGCAAGCATAAATATATTTTTTTTGCTTGTCAAGCAACCATATTGCTAATTTTATTTGTTTTATTGCTTTATAGTCCTTTGAGAAATGATATAAAAAAATGTCTGTAATCATTCTGTATAAGTACATATTTTTGACTTGTAGTGTATCGTTTGATTAAGTAGTTTAACCATATAAATTTGATAAACAGTAAAGAAGATTTTAATCATAAAAGAAGATTTTTTGTGAATGTTCTTTTTGTATACAGAATGACTAATTATTCATCTTTTGTTATAAAGTTGGAATTTGATTAAAAATAATAAGTTTCATATGTTTTATTACGTTTCTTCGAATTAAATCTATTTGAATTCTATGTTTTTTAAGGGGAATTTTAAATTTATAATAAAATATAATTTCATTTTCTATAAAAGATTTTTTTATAAATGGAATTGAAAGTCAGTTGACAAATATTAAATTCTGGTTTAAATTTTGAAGTAATTCAATAAACTTTGTTAGGTGAGGCTCCTGTATAGAGAAACGCTGCTGCCCAAAAATGTCGAGAGACGCCAATGGGTCAACAGGAACGGTCGGATTAAGGCCCTTCTTAATGTAGCTGGTTATAAAAACCTATGCTATACAGTGCTAAAACTCAACGAGGGAGTGGTATACGATTTGATAGAAAGGCACCTCTGTGATTTCGGCAGAGCTGTCTTAATAATCATTTATTTGTATTGTGAAAAAACCTTTACTCCTTTTTGAGTAAAGGTTTTTCTGTTTAATGTTATTTATTTTTATCTTGTCTATATTCAAAAAGGAGGTAATTCTAACTAATGAATTGATTGCAATGTAACTATTATTGCTCTAATAAAAAATTTAAGACAGATAAAATAAAACAAAACCACTCATGAAACTCTAGAGTCTCCCTTAGCAATATGAGGAGGAGTTAACATGAAGAAATTATTAAAGGAATTACTTATAACCAAAAATAACTTGGATGCAGAGAAAGTTTTACGTCTTCCGTCGTATGATATTGCGCAAGAAGTAAAACAGTTTTCAATTGAAGATCAAGTCATATTACTAAATACGATTCCTGTATTAAAAAGCTCTAAAGTTCTTCAATATATGAGTGCAGAAGAAAAATATAATATCTTAATTCACTTATCTGAAAATAAAGCTAAAAAGTTACTGAATTTACAACCGATTGATGAATTAGTAGATTTACTTCTAGCGGTTCATCCGGAAGAACAGGCTAAATTAATGGCGTATCTAGATAAAATTACAAAACATAACGTAAAAAAATTAATGACTTTCAAACCTGAAACGGCAGGAAGTCTTGTTACAAGTGATTTTGTTGCAGTTAGAGGAAATTGGTCAGTAAAAATGACATTGAAGTACATTAGGGAACATTCTGAAAATGTAGAATCAATATCTTATAGTTATGTTCTTGATAGTCATGGTTATCTTGAGGGAATCGTTTCCATACATGAGTTATTACTAGCAGCAGATGAAGAGATATTATCTACTATCATGATGCCAGAGGTAATTTCAGTACACGCTGAAGTTGACCAGCAAGAAGTTGTAAAAAAGCTACTGAATTATAATTTAGCAGCAATACCTGTCACAACAGCAAATAATAAAATGATTGGTATTATAACATTTGATGACGTAATGAATGTTATGGAAGCAGAAGCTACAGAAGATATTCAAAAGTTAGGCGGAAGTGAACCATTGAATCAATCTTACTTTGAAGCTAGTATTTGGAGCATTTTCCTAAAACGTCTACCATGGTTATTACTTCTTTTTGTTGCTGAGGCATATACAGGTACAGTATTAAAGTATTTTGAAGACGAAATTGAAACTGTAGTTGCCCTTGCTTTCTTTGTTCCATTATTAGTAGGTACTGGAGGGAATACAGGAACACAGGTTGTAGCAACAATTACTCGTGCAATTGGTATTGGAGAGTTAAAATTTAAAGACATTTTCCGTGTAATGAAAAAAGAATTTGCAATTGGTATGCTTCTTGGACTTGCACTTGGGATAGCTGGGCTCATTCGTGCTTATATGTTAGGAGTTGGAGCAGAAGTTGCGCAAGTTGTAGCAATTACTTTATTATTTATTGTTATTTGGGCTTCTCTTGTAGCAGCTGTTTTACCTTTAATTCTAAGAAAATTAAAACTAGATCCTGCAGTTGTTTCAGGTCCATTTATTACAACATTTGTTGACGGAACAGGATTAATAATTTACTTCATGGTTGCAAAAACGTTATTAAATTTATAAATATACACTAAAAAAACGAAATCCGGAATAAGTATGTTGCCTTAATTGCTAAAACATAGTGGGGAATTCAGGCATGAGGAAATCAATCACTTTTGTCTTTAGATAAATAATATTTTAATGGATTTATTGAATGTAATGAATGCTGGAGGATAAAACTATGAAACATCTAAGAAAAATCTTCAAACGAATTTTGCTTCTATTTTCTATTTTAATGATTATTGGCGTAGGAATACTATTTGGTACTAGCTATGGCCGAGAGCTTCGTATAACAATCGCTGGGAGTATATTAACTTCTCAGCATCCACAATATGCGAAATATACATTCCTATCCCAAAAGGAACTAGATAAACTGCAAGATAGAATTAATCATCCAAAATGGTCAAACAGTGATGAGCATATTTATAAAAAAATAGTAGGAAAAAGATTAGAAGAATTAAAAAATCAGCCATTAGAAATTGATGTAGAAACAATTAAAAGTAATAAAGATAGTCGCTTTCTTTTCGAAGGAAAGTTAGTAACAATTAGTAATCCTTTCAATGTTAAACTTGTTAGCCATCAAGGAACACAGGGTGCTAACAGGGGAGAAAAAATTAGTGTAATGGCAAAACGTAATCATGCACTTGTTGCTGTGAATGCAAGTGGATTTGCTGACGAAACAGGAAGGGGTGGAGGAAATGTTGCTACTGGAATTGTGATAGAAAATGGGAAAGCTATTGATACAAATATGGATAGAAATGCCCCTACAATTATTACGGGATTAACAAAGTTTGGTCAAATGATAACAGGAAATTATTCTACCCAACAACTGTTGGATAAACAAGTCGTTTCCGCAGCTGGATTTATGCCACAGTTAATTGTAAATGGAGAAAAAATGATTACAGAAGGAGACGGCAGTTGGGGGTCGGCTCCAAGAAGTATTATGGCCCAAAAAGAAGATGGTACAATTATGTTTCTAGTTATTGACGGTAGACAGACACATAGTATAGGAGCTACGTTGAAAGAGTGTCAAGATATTTTATATGAAAAAGGAGCTATAAATGCAATGGCAATGGATGGAGGTTCTTCTGCTACGCTATATTTAGGAGGAAAGGTTATAAATTCACCGTCTACATTATCCCATGAAGATCGTTATTTACCGAACGCTTGGGTGGTAACAGCAAACCAAAAACAAAAAATAAAGATGACAATTGATGGGAGAAAAATAGATACCAAAACATCAGATGAATTTGATGCGAACATTTCAACGAATTTATGAATTATTAAAAATAGAACAAATACATGATTTTTATCTCGTTAGTTGGAAAATTAAAATTATTTTTTAAAATTAGAAATTATTATTTCATATTCATGATTTGCACAATATCAAACGAGAGTGATGAGGATTCCAAATTTACGGAATTCTTATCACTCTTTTTTAGTTTTTTGTAAATATGGAACAATATCCTTACTTTCACTGTCTATTAAGCGTTAAAACATTTTTTATTAAATAAATTAAGAAAGGAATCATCATTTTTAACTAAGGGAGAAGATTGAATTGAAAAAATTATGGATGCTGCTTTTCGTTTGTTTCGCGGTTATGTTGGTAGGATGTAATAAAAACGAACCGCCAAAACAAGCATTTGAAGAATATATCAATTTATGGAATGATAGAAAATTTACAAATATGTATGATCATTTATCAGATCATGCAAAAAAATCAATTTCTAAAAAAGAATTCACAGAAAAATATCAAAAAATCTATGAGGGGATTGGAGCTAAGAATTTAAAAGTTAAAATGAAAGGAGAGAATACGAAAGATAAAGAGCTTTTTCTTTTTGAAGTTAAGATGGATACCGATGTAGGATCAGTTTCATTCATCCATGAAGCAAAACTTGTGAAAGATAAAGAGTCTTGGAAAATAGATTGGACGCCAGACTTCATTTTTCCAGGAATGAAAAAAGATTACAAAGTACGTATGCAAATAGAGCAAGGAAAACGCGGAGAAATATATGATCGAAATGGAAAAGGGCTTGCAACGAATGGTAAAGCGACTGAGGTTGGAATTATTCCAGAGAAACTAGGCGAAACAGCAGCGCAAACGAAAGAAATAGTAGCACAATTACTTGATATGTCTATAGAAGAGGTCGAACAAAAGCTCACAGCAAAATGGATAAAACCAGACTCCTTTGTACCAATTGGTATTTTAAAAGAGGGAACCAGACAGAATGATTATATTGAATTAGAAGGAGTTTCATCTCACCCAGTAAATATTCGTACGTATCCATTAGGTGAAGCAGCGGCACACTTAACTGGATACATAGGAAAGGTGAATGCGGAGGAGTTAAAATCACTTCAAAAACAAGGTTATCAAGCAGATGATTTAGTAGGTAAGACCGGTTTAGAGAAAGTGTTAGAAAATAAATTGCGTGGTGAAAAGGGTGGACGCGTATTTATAGAAGATGAGAAGGGGAAAGAGATTAAAAACGTAGCAAAAAAAGAAGCAAAAGAAGGAGAAAATGTTACGTTAACAATTGATGCTGCAATTCAAGAAAAAATCTTTAATGAGATGAAAACTGAAGCAGGGTCTAGTGCAGCGGTCAATCCTAAAACAGGTGAAACAATCGCACTTGTAAGTAGCCCTGCTTATAATCCAAATATAATAGTTAGAGGAGCATCGAAAGCCCAACGAGAAGCATGGAGTAACGACTCGAAACTACCAATGACGAATCGCTTTACACAAGCATTTGTACCAGGTTCCGTATTTAAAACGATCACAGGTGCAATTGGTTTGGAAACAAACACAATAAATCCGAAGGAAGAATTTAAAATTCAAGGATCGAAGTGGACAAAAGATTCGTCTTGGGGAAATTACTATGTAACGCGTGTAAAGGATGCAAGTCCAATTGATTTTGATAAGGCAATGAAGTACTCTGATAATATTTATTTTGCTCAACAAGCTTTGAAAATGGGAAAAGATCAGTATGTAAATGAATTTAAAAAGTACGGATTTCATGAAAAATTACCAATCGAATACGAACTTCCTATTTCAATCATTGCAAAAGATGGGATAAAAAACGATATTCAACTAGCAGACACGGGCTATGGACAAGGACAAGTACTAATGACACCACTTCATTTAGCATTAACATATGCACCGATTGTGAATGAAGGGAATATTCCGTCGCCACATCTTTTAAAAGAAGCAAAAGTAGCAGGGAATTGGAAAGAAAATGTGGTTTCTAAAAAGAATCAAGAGATATTAAAGAGCGCATTAATTAAAGTCATTAATGACCCTGATGGCGCAGGAAGAATTGCAAAGGTTGATGGTGTAACGCTTGCTGGTAAAACTGGTACAGCAGAACTGAAAGAGTCGAAAGAAGCAGACGGAAAAGAACTGGGATGGTTCGCAGCTTTCGATGCAAATGCGCCAGACATGATTGTTACAATGATGATTGAAGATGTAAAAGGAAGAGGAGGAAGTAACGTTCCAGGTGAAAAAATAAAACATGTATTTCAGAAATAATACTTAATTATAAGGTGAATTTTTCACTAAATTTATTACATGTTTGCTTAACTCAAAGATATAAATTGGGGGAAATATAGAACAATTAAATTTCAAAAAAGCATTCTTTCTAATCGAGAATGCTTTTTTGCTGTCATTCTAGAAAAGTTGACATTGTTAATGGTAAATAGAAGGGAATAGCAAATTGAAATGGACAAGTAGAGTGTTACGTTAAATTCAAAAAATAGATTATTGTGAGTGGATTTTTATCATTGTATGCTTTACTTGTTTTTTAGTAGTATTATTCTCCCTGAAAAAAGATAAACAATGGAACAAATGAAACTTGTATTTTGTCTATATATTGAAACCATAATAAAAAAGTGAGGGCAGTTTTATGTTTATTCAAATAAGTTTGAGGTGTGGAAATGGAACAGACGTTTATTGAAAAGTGTAATCATGATGAGCTGGACTATGTTATAAAAGACTATTGGCAAGATGTATGGAATTATTCATTTATTATTACGAAAGATCCACACTTATCAGATGATATCACGCAAGATGTATTTATAAAGGTGTTTAAAAATTGGAATTCATTTCGAAAGGAGTCATCTATTAAAACGTGGATATTAAAAATCACAAGAAATACGGCAATAAACCATTTGAAATCCTCTTATTTTAAAAGGATATCTTTAATAGGATTTTTTAGTGACGATAAGCAATCCCTGTCAGCAGAACAAGAATTTTTTAAGCAAGAAGAAATGAATGATGTGTGGAAGGTGGTATTAGAACTACCTAAAAAGCACCGTGAAATAATTATATTGGATGCAAAATATGAATTATCTTATGAAGAAATGGCTGAAACATTAGGAGTATCCATTGGAACTGTAAAATCGAGATTAAGTAGAGCGAGAAGTAAGGTTTCAAAATTAATAGGGGAGGGTAGTAGTGATGAACAATAAACAAAATCCTGACTGGTATAGAAAAATAAAAAAAGGCCCAATGGAGAATCGTAAAGATGAAGAAGAATTTATTTCTAAAATAAAGCAGTCTATATATGAAAATAATGAAGTGGATTTTGAAAAACATAAAAGACCATTTCGTAAAAAAGCATTACCTATTGTAGTTGTTTTGGTTTGTACAATGTTATTTTTCATTGTTCAACAACCTTGGCTTGATGATAATAAATCGCCGGTACAAAGTAGTACTCAAATTAAGCCTAAAACAAAAGATGAGTCTGCTCAAGATCCATCATTAAAACAATTTATGAATGAACTATATCAAAGTACGAACTCAAAAAATGAAAATAACTTGTACAAAGCGTTAAATGATGAAGTTCTATTTAAAGGAAAGAGTTATAGGAAGGATGAATTGAAGTTTGATGAAGATATCTTTCATGAGTTGCAAGTCGCCCTTACAATGGGAGGAGAGTTTGCAAAAGATACAAAGCAAGTATATAAAGTACCAAGTGGATTGACAGAAAGTAACCAACCAAACCAAGCGCATTTTATATATGCAACTGTTACTGGAAATAAAACGAAAATTTTAGCTGAACCAAAGCGAGAATCACAAGTTTTATATGAAGTATCTAATGAAATGGTAAAAGCTTGGATTCCAGAAAAAGTACAGAATAATGGATATATAAAAATATCTACAATTAACGGTAATACTGGATATGTACAGAAAGAGTATGTTTTAACTGATATTAAATATTCATTTATGTTCGAAAAGAATAATGAAGGTATATGGAAAATAATAAATATAGATTCTATATGGTAAAAGAGGAAGGTTCATTAAAGTGAACCTTCCTCTTTATTTTTATTTTCGTTTTGAAGAGTATTCCAGTACTCTAAAATTTCTGATGTAACGAGAGCGGCAATGTTTTTTTCTGAATTACTACCAGGGATAACGACAGAAACGGCAATTTGTGGATCTTCCGTAGGAGCATATGCAATGAAAAGAGAGTGATTTATCATTCTTGCTTGCTCATTTGGAAAACCTGTAATACCTGTTTTACCTGCGACGTCAAAGGGCAACTTTTTAATTTCCTCTATATTTTGACTCATCCCACCTTGCACGACACTCCAAAAGTTCATCGGGTAACGATTTGAACTTTCTAAAATGGGTTTAAACTTTTTGGTTTCCTTACCATCTTGACCAATAATCGCACTTACGATTTGAGGTTTATATTTGTCGCCTTTACTTGCCAAAGTTGCTGCATATTGAGCGAGTTGAAGAGGAGTATGCACTTCATTTCCTCCCCAAGAGGCATTTAATAAAGCTGAAATCCCATTTTCAAATTTATTAGATGGATGGAATTCATATTGTCCGTCTTCTTCAAAGGGTAATTCAATCCCAGTTTTAGAACGTAGGCCGAATTGCATTAAATAATCTGTCCATATATGTGCCACTTTTTTTATATTTCCATTATTTTGGTTGAATAAGGGCAGAGCTACTTTTGCTGTCATAAATGTGTTAGATGAATTAATGATAGCCTGCCTCGGTGTAATCTCCCCTGTTGGTGTTCCAGGCGCATTCGTAATGTTATTTTGATTATCATACTGAAAAGTACCTTTATCTAAATAAGTATCTTCTGGTTGGAAAAGCTTTTCATTTAATCCAATTAAAATAGTGAGTGGTTTTATAGTAGAAGCCATATTTACATAAGATTCACCATACTTTAATTTTTGAATTGCTTTATTTTGCGAAAGAGATTTAATGTTTTCTTTTCTAGAAGATACATGTGTATTTAATATATTTGGATTAAAAGCTACCGAGTTGGCCATAGTTAAAATTGCGCCAGTTTTTGCATCGCTCACTATAGCATAACCAGCTTTAGCATCAGGTGTTTTCTTAATTTGAGATTTTAATGCTTCTTCTGCCTTTTGCTGCAACTCAGAGTCTAAAGCTAGTCGCACATCTTTTCCTTTTTGTACTTTTTGAATGTTCCATAAGAACTTTTTATTATTCAATTTAAAAATAAGAGTTTTGCCTGGTTTTCCTTTTAAATCATTTTCATATTGCAGCTCAATCCCGCTTTTTCCAACAGCCATATGCTTGGACTTAAGGTCATTTTCTACATACCCAATTACTTGTGAACCAATTTCGTGTTTAGGGTAATATCGAATCCATTCATCTTTAATTATTACATTATTGGGTTTGTTTTTGTTTATGAATGCAAGTTCATTCTCATTTATATCAGAGTATAACGGTATATCATTCATAGTCTTCTTTTTACAAGATTGTTGTAATTGAGATTTTATGTTCTCTGTAGAAATATCATGTTGAAACTCGCTTGAAA